>JAYTVM010000540.1:0-3218 GCA_043743995.1 Pirellula sp.
CTGCCTTTGGCAGCCGGTCGAGGGAAAAAAGGGGGCTTCGCGAATACGTCGATTTCTGGTCGCCAAACCTGCTCACCATCGACGCAAGGTCGAATGGGGTCGACTACCACGCAAGGTCGAATGGGGTAGTTTGCAATTAAAAATGCTAGCGGTGATAGGACACAAGAATACTGCGGTCGTCAGTTGCAAACCAATTTTGCGGCGAAGTTCGTAAGAGTAGAGCGAAACTATTTGCTCCTAAATCGTTCTGGTTTAATCAGTAGCGTACCAAGATCGTTGGCGCCTTCCTTGAGTGTCAACTTGACATTGCCTTTGGTCCACTTTTCTTTCTTTCCACCAAGAGAGACTTCCTCAAGCGACTTATCTTGTGATTCGTGCCAAAGTTTGAATTCGAGATCGATGCCAGCAGGCAGCTTTTCGATTTTGATCTTGCCCGCCGCGTCGCTGATTCCAACGTAGGGATGACCCGACACAATCACATAGCCGCTCATCCATGGGTGAATGCTGCATTCCACTTTCGTTGGCGTTGGTTCTTCTAAAGTTGTAACAATCTCTTTGCTGCCACCCACAGGTATCATCGGATTGACTTCTTCGTTTTTGAAGAAATTGAACTTAGCGTTGTGGCCTGTTTGATCGGAGTTTTTGACTAAAAGAATTTGCCCAGCACGCATGGCAATTACATGAGGGACAAATGCGCATTTCAAGTTGTCCATCACAGGCTTGTCACTCGGTACTTTTTCCAAGTCGGGATGCAACTGTTTTGGCGTCAACTTTGTCTTTTTGGAATCGACCATAAAAACGATGTTTGCAATGGCCTTGGTCGAGGGGTCAATGACCAATTCCTCAGACATGACTTTGTTCTGCATGCAAACAGGATCGGTCTTGATATCGACCTCCTTTGCCTTCGGAACCTCTCCGTCCAACAAAACGGTCATGGTCAAATCGGCCCACTTTTGAGCGTGCGCTGCATTCGAAAATCCCAAGCCAATTGCTAGAACTGACGCAGCGACAACATATACTGATATCTTCATTGAGAGACAAACTCCAGAGAATTCGGAAAGTAGGCGGGAAGCCGGATGCCAAGCCGACTCGGCAAAATCAAACTCCGACTCGCTCAATCGTATACTTGATCCCCAAATTTTCAATCGCTACCGTTCGATATTTGGCTAGTGCATAAAAAAATGCTCGATCGCATTTCTCACGATCGAGCATTTTCGTTAGCTTTACTGGCGTCGATCATAAGTCGGGCTGAACCGGACGCTAGCGCGTTGCGGCTGATTAGCCGAAGGGCGCTAGCCCACGGTTTGCGGCCCATGTTGTTATCGATGCCGCTTTATTGTTTCTAAACTAGTTATTCTAGTTATCAATAGAGAGGACTTCGCCGCCACTGACTGTCGACATTCCACGATAGGCATCTCGATCCACATTGTCGGAGATAAACTTCACGGATTTATTACCGAGGCCGAAATTACCTCCGCCCGTGTGAGCACTATCGAATCCAGCATTGTTGCTAAAGTCACCCTTGCAACCAACTTTGCCAGCCCGAATCGACATTGAGGCTGGAACATAGCAAGCACCAACCGGCTTTGAGTTTAGCGGGATCTACGTTGTCGCAGTCGTTCCACCACTGTTAAACCACCAATTATGATTGGAGAAGTCCGCAATACTTTCTCCCACAATCAGCGAATTCGAGGTACCGTCCAACATGTCCCGCATGTTTGACTTGTAGGGTCTATCCCATCCTCGCGCAAAGATGCCGTTGTTGATATCCATTCCGGTTGCAGGTGTGGGCGTACCGAAACGAGTATTAATCCACGGTGCAACAGTCGAATTGTAGGCGGCAAGAAACGGCTTACTTTACTTTTGACCTTTTCGCCATTCTGGATATTCTTTCAATAGCGACTCTGGCCAGAAACCGTACCACTGACTTCCAGTCCGGCGTTCTCGCTCGATTTCTGCAAGCGAAAACTTCTTGATACCATCTCTACCCGCGAAGAAGGGACGATCGTTTTCAATTTCGTAGTGCCGAGCCCAAGTCAGTCTAGCCTGTTTGTCCTCAAAGACAACAACATCGAAGTTCGCTGAGTGCCGTAGAAATGTTTCTCGAGGTGCATCTACTTTGGCAATTCGAATACCTCGTATCTGAACTTTCTCAAGCCAAGCGATTGCCGCATCGGTCGACTGCAACATTTCCTTGGTTGGAGCTGCTTCGCCCATCATGAACCGAACAATATCTGTTGTTTCTTGAGGGCAATTCGAAGTGAGTTCAAAAGTGCGTGCGGGACGAGCTTCGAATGTAATTTCGTCATGCTGTTGGCACCAACCCGTTAATTCCCCATTCACCTTAATCTGACATCTCAACAAACACTCAATTCCCTTGCCGATCGCAATTCTGGCTTTTTGCTGGCGTTGCGAATCGAGCCATTTGAAGTGCTCATCGCCATTCGCAGCCTGCCTCAGCACCTTGAGTATTCCAATCATGACCCCGTCGTTGAAAGTGATATGCGCATGAAAACTTTTAGCATTGGGGAATTGTTGAGGAAAGCCACCGTTGGAATACTGGGATGCCAAAATAAAATCGAAGCCGCGTTCGCAGGCGTTTTTCCAATCGGGTTCATTCGCTTGAGAATAAGCGCGAGCCAAGTACTCGACTTGGGAATGCAAGTTTCCATTGTCGTACGATGAATCTTGGTTGCTTCTTGTTTTGAGGACTTTTTCTCCCTGCTCCGAGGTCAGCACTGCGGTCATGTCATAGTCCTTGGGCCAGCCGCCATTGTCCCGTTGAAACAGGAGGACGTTGTCAACGATCGCTCGAACTTGGGTGGGTTTGTAGGACGCTTGTCCCTCAACGACATTGATAAATCGAGTGTCATCCTTAAGGTTCCGCCAATGGGAGATGCTGCTTTGAAAGCCCGATATATCGATCGGTTTAAGCTGCCCGGGACCACCAACTGGCGGAGCGCTAATGACACCGGCCCCAAACAGTAACGCAATTAAGACAAAGAAGAAAATTGTTAAGTTGAGTTTCATGGTGAGTACTCTCGTGGCTAATCGTATTTCTGTTCGATCCTGGCGACCAGTCTAGTCCAACGCATTTGGCGTTGCCATGGCGTGAAGCCAAATGGCACTCACTTTGAGCCGCAACGCGCTAGCGCGGATTATTCATAGCTAGTCACGGAATTTGGTCTTTTCGGAATTGTGGTGGAATTTTGAGCGAA
>JAYTVM010000541.1:0-10999 GCA_043743995.1 Pirellula sp.
AATCTGAAGAAAGTACCCATCACGCTCCGCGTGATGTTGCCTCAGGAACCAAAGGTTTTTGAACTGCGAAAATCACGCGGAGCGTGATTGGTACTATAAAATCACGGCCTTTCTGAGGGGTGGCACGCTCTGAGGTACGAAGGGCGTGGTGGATCGCTAAAGACACTTGCCACAGTCCTCACGCCCATCGCTATTGCGCTATTGCTCTGGGCGTGCCACACGTCTCACCCGGTGGCCTTGTGAATGCGTTTACGCCGCTCTGCGTACTGCCGCGGAGTTCGTCAAGCCGAGAGGCAATGCCAAGGGTTGATCGTCTGTGACAACCACTTGGATCGCCAAATGCCGAGACGCATTCAACAGTATAGGACTCTTCAAATTGGCGGTCAGCGTGACACCGCTCTTGCTGACGACGCTTAACACGTAGAGTTGATCCTCGGTGTGCAGATGGAGCAGCGCCAACTCCCGCTTGTGCACGTGGGCTCGATAATTCGGCGAAAAACGCCGTGGGCTAACTACTGGAATCGCAACATTGGCTTGCGCGACCGATTGCAACCATGCAACTTCGTCGTTCCCCTCGCTGGAAAGCAAAATCCAATGCCGGCAGGTCTCAAATCCAATGAGACCATGCGGCATGAGCAGCATGTCCGAGTGGTTGATGTCCATTTTTCCGAAACGCGAAGATTGAATTTGCATGACTTCACCGTGGACCTAAATTTTACCAATGTGCTACAATCGTCATCATCGGCAGGTCGAGACTTGTCGCGTGAGTCTAAATAGGACTCGATCCGTTTTTCAATCCTTGGCTTCTAACTGTTGGGACATTTTTAGTCCGATGAGTGATAGCAATCTTCTAAGTCGTATCGATATGGTTCGTGCTCGATTGGTTCCTTTACGAGACGGTCTTTGACTACGCCAACAAGGTTGCGCAAGTTGAAAAACTAGACAATTTCATGGCGAGTCCTACATTTTGGGACAATTCCGAAAAAGCCCAGGAGACGGTGCTTCAACTGAAAAGTCTTCGTTCGGTAGTTGAGCCGTTGCGAGGAGCGATTCAGTCGTGTGACGATTTGACCGAACTAACAAGCATGCTCGATGAGGATCCGGCAGTTGCTATCGAGGTTCAAGCCGAGGTCACAAAACTGGAATTGGCCATCGAGCAATTGGAGTTAAAAGTCCTGTTGAACGGCCCGTTGGATGAATGTGGCGCCATCCTATCCGTGCATGCTCGCGAGGGGGGACTCGACGCCAACGATTGGGCCGAAATGCTTCTAGGCATGTACATCGCTTGGGCTCAAAAGAACGGCTTTACCGCGGAATTGATCGACCGGTCTGACAACGAAGGGGCTGGGATCACCCAAGCCACAGTCATCATTCGTGGCCCGTCTGCCTACGGATACCTCAAAGGCGAGGAAGGCATTCATCGATTGGTCCGGATCAGCCCCTACAATGCGGAAAGCAAGAGACAGACTAGTTTTGCGGCCGTGGATGTTTCGCCGGAAGTGGGGGATGCGGTCGAAATTGAAATCCTCGAAAAGGACGTGCGAGAGGACGTGTACCGAGCGTCTGGCGCCGGTGGTCAACACGTCAACAAGACCAGCTCCGCGATTCGCTTGACGCACCTTCCTACGGGGATCGTGGCTCAATGCCAGAGCGATCGGAGCCAACACAAGAATCGTGCCCAAGCCTGGAAGATGCTGCGAGCTCGAATGGCCCGCAGGGAAGAAGAAAAACAAGAAGCGGAGCAGGCGCTCAAGTATCAGAACAAGACGGTGACAGGTTTTGGTTCGCAGATTCGCAATTACTTCTTGCATCCCGATCAGCGCGTCAAGGACTCCCGGACGGGTTTCCAGATCGGCAACTTTCACGCTGTTCTTGGAGGCGAACTCCAAGGCTTTCTGGAGGCATTTCTAAAGTACAAGATGGTCAAGGAAGCGGCGCAGTAGTTTATTTTTAAACCCAAATTCCAGCTTCTTCTAGTTGTTTGGTAGCTTGCTCGGCCCAGCCTCGGTTGGCTGCGGGGGAGGCTGGGCTGGGATGCAGGATCTTGCAAACGGTGATCGATTGAAGCGTCGTGTGCGAGTTGCAAACACGTATGAGACAGTCTTGGGCATAAGCCCCAACGCCGACAGCGAACTCAGGCTTTAGCAACAGGAGGGAAGTTTGCAAATGCCGATCGCATATCGCATCCAGCTCTCTCATTTCGGAGGCAGGTAGTTTGTCCGGGGTGACGTTGCGTGCACCATCGTCCATGAAGACAAGCGGGCAGTAGTTCGAAACAAAATGCTCTGAAAAAAAATCGGTTGCCTTGGCAAATCGCTCTGAAAACAGCCCCCACAATCGTTTGCCTGAAACTTCACTGCGAGTGCACGCAAAGCCTTCGATAGGACGCTTTGGATGTTCACGATCGGGCTTGCCGATTTTCGTCTCGATTTTGAGGTAGTTTCGAACGGCATCGATTTCCCCGAATGGAACGCCGGTTTGCGCCATTCCCCAAGGGCCGGGGTTCATTCCTAAAAAAAAGACACGACGGGGACCGCCTCCATACAAGCTCAAGTACTTTTCTTGAGCGGGCCAAGCGTAGTGGAGTGGATTGTAAACCCACGAAACAGGTGCCGAGAATTGGAGTGGATCCAGCTCCGATCGAAGTTGAGTTGCGGCAGCGATCAAGCCACGAGATGTTTTATTCATGGCATTATTATGGCCGCAGTCGCCAAAGAAAAACACCCTGCCAATTGGCAGGGTGTCCTTTGTGTTTCCTAGAAAACGTCGTGCTCTATCCTTCTAGAAGGTAAAGACAACGTCTCCACCCGCTGCAACTTGACTCGATGCGTTGTTCTCGTTGAATCCAAATCGCTGACGATCCCAAACCCACCGAACTTCAGGCCGGAATACCAAATTCGCATTTCGGCGATAATTGATACCGGTCGTATAGTTAAAGTTGTCGTCATTCTTGCGTTGATTGCCGTTACCGTCCGTGAAAAACGCACCACCAAAGTTAAACCACTCAAATCGTTGACCAATTGAGACGCAATCGTTGACTTTGTAGATCAAGTAGTTGATATTGCCGAACGTGTTACGCTGTACAGTACCAGTGTTGTTGGTGGTGTACAAAACGTCCGATTGGGAAATGAACGTCAGCTTCTCGGTGAGGGCTGCAGTCAGAATTACGTTCTGAAGACCGCCGCGTTCGCCAACGGCACGGTTACCGTCTCCAAATCGACCAAGGCAGGTCGAGTACAAGAAAGTAAACGTGTCATTGAGCTTCTTCTTAAACCCGCCGAGATACGAGTCCCCGTTATCTTGGAAACCGCTATCCCAGCCCATGACGTAACCGTTGTACAACTGGGTGTCCGCGTCCACGTTGTACGTGGTCAGAGCACCCGTGTGAGTAAACGGTTCAGCGTTGTAAAACGTGAATTGACGGCTATAAAAGAAGTTGCCGGTCGCTTGAACGACTTCATTCCCGCAAATAGTGTAGAAGTGTCCGAGCTTTACGCTCAGATCACCCATGGCGACTTCACCGTACAACTGAGGCATGGCATGGCCATAACCAAGGTTCGTGTTTCCAGCTCCATTGGAACCGTTATCCCAGCCGTTGTCCCAGTGATTGTTTGGAATACCGAAGGCCTGCGTATCCGGCCCGTCTGTACCGTAGACGTAATCAACGCGTCCGCCGAGTCCCAAGCCTTCGCTTCCGTCTGCAACTTTTTCAGCATAAAACCATTGCTGTCCCAATTGGACACGGCGAGCGTAGGTATTGAAGCTATTTGGATTTGCTTTGGAGTGATATCCAACGCTAGTCCATCCGCCAACATTGAATCCTGCGATTCCTTTGGGTGCCAATTTCCAAGGATCACCTAGTTTGCAATCCCCGAGCAGTCCGAGCCCAAGAAGACCGTTACCGCATCCGGAATTGCATCCGTTGCCGCAACCGCCATCGCAAGCTCCGTTGCCGCAACCGCAGCTTCCGAGGCTGTCGCAGCTGCTGCCTTTGCCATTGCAAATGTCAGCCACGTCGCAAGCTGAACCCTTGTCGCAGCAAGCGGACGACTTGGCGTCGCTGGCCGAAGCAACAGGTGCTGGAGCTTGGGTAGCTGCTCCGTCTTGATAATAACTATAATAGGACGCTGGATAATATCGGGGAGCAGTTCGGTTAGTTTGACCGAAGGCCGTTCCCGCACAGCAAGCGCTTGCAATCATTGCAATCAGCGCGAATTTGCTCATTTTCATAGTTCTGGAACTCCTATCCTGAACGAGGGTGGAACGCGTACGCGTTTTGAAACGGCCAAAAAAACAAAGGGCCATTCTTATTTCGTTTGTGCTCACGGAAAGAAGGTGAGGCATTAAGCCCCCCGGTTGAGAAAGTACCGATTGTCCATCCGTGAACATAATCGAAGGTTTTTATCGGTCTTGCCTGCCGCGAATATTCATGAGAACATCGAGCCAAGGAATCACTCCTACAATCAAAAAAGGCGGAATTGGTAAGATATTCCGGGTGCGCGATATATGCCGCCTGGCTATTTGCCGAAACAGTTGGTTTGCGTTTCGCTTTGCAGATTGCGTATACTATCGGCAACGGATCCAAAACTGCCGAGACATGAATGAAAATAGGAATCCATGCAGGAATTTGACTACCAACTTCGTCCACGAATCATCTTCGGTCCTGGAGTTGTCGCAAGATTGGGGCCGCTGGCTCGCGAAATCGGTTGCTCCCGGGCTTTGGTTGTCAGTGATCCGGGCGTGGTAGCAGCCGGCCTTTTCGACGCTGGGAAAAATAGCCTGATTGATGCCGGCATTGAGGTAATGGGTTTTCACGATTTATCCGAAAACCCAACTAATTTGCATGTGGAGACCGGGTTGCAAACTGCGCAAGAATTCCAGCCGGACCTGATGATTGGACTAGGGGGTGGTTCCAGCATGGATTGCGCTAAGGGAATCAATTTTGTTTATTCTTGCGGCGGCAAGATTCAGGACTATTGGGGGGTTGGCAAAGCCACGCACGATATGCTGCCTATGATTGCGGTCCCAACCACCGCCGGAACCGGCAGCGAGACGCAATCCTTTGCCTTGATTAGCGATGCAGTCACCCATTTGAAAATGGCTTGCGGTGATCCTCGCGCCGCGTGCAAAATTGTCCTTCTCGATCCGGTGCTAACGTTGACGCAACCCACTACGGTGACAGCTCTGACAGGCATTGACGCCATTACACACGCACTCGAAACGTTCGTCTGTTCAAAACGAAACCCAATTTCCGAATGTTACTCACGCGAGGCATGGCAACTCCTTTCCCAGGGATTTACACAGGTTCTCGAATCTCCAGGCGATATAGAAGCTCGAGGCCGCATGCAACTCGGAGCGTGTTTTGCAGGAATGGCAATCGAGGCCTCGATGTTGGGGGCCGCGCATGCACTCGCCAATCCCCTCACAGCCATCTTGAGAGTTCCACATGGACAAGCTGTGGGATTGATGATGCCACACGTTGTTCGATTTAACAGTCAAGCTGTCGAGGAACGTTATGAAGAATTATCGAATCTGTTACCAGATTGGGAATCATCCGGTTCGGAGCTTCAAGCATCGGAGAGGATTTCTCATGTTATTACAAAGTGGATGCAACAAGCGGGCTTGGCGACTTCGCTCGAAAGTCTTCTTCAGTGGCCAGCAAAACTGAAGAGCGACCGTAGGCAGACGTTGCATTTGCTGCAAAAGCTTTCCCACTCGGCTTCAAAACAGTGGACTGCATCTTACAATCCGCGAACCGCTTCCGAGTCTGACATGCTTTCGATGTATCAAGCTGCAACGTAGGTCCGCCACTGACCCAATACCGTTCAAGGAAGCCCAATTTCGCAAGAATTTCGTTTAACCGTTAGCCGTAGGCGTACGTTAGTGGTATCGAGTACGCCTTCGGCTGACTGTTAAACAAATAATTGAACGGTTTTGCGCCACTGACCTTAGCGTTTTTGAGGAACTCTAATCTTTGACACTTGAGGCATATCGTTGGGAATGCTCTTGGATGGATCTTTTCGATGAGCAACTTTTACGGTCGCCAAATCTGCGAAGCTTGACGGAACAACTCGCGAGTCTTCACTTGTAGCCGAGTCGGTGGCCTCGAACTGAAGGCCGTTCGAATTCCTTTGGTTCGGTGTAAGCCTAACGGGTGTCTCTTTTTCCGCTTGATCAGGTGGGGCTAACCGCAACGCATTGGTGGATTGTTGACGATCGCTTGTTAAAAGTACCCCTTCCATTTTCTGCCTCGTTCCTCGGATTCTGGCATCGTCCTTGAACGGATCTACCAAAACATCCGGCAATTTTTGATTCGATTCGGCTGGTGTTTTCTTCTGGGTATTCGGTATCCAAATTGGAGGTGGGTCCGTTGGAATGGCTTTGAGCGAATTCGGAATGGCTTGGGGGTCAGGGTTTGTTTCCATGGCAGGAATACGATTGTGCGTAGGAGTCCTCGGTTCAAAGGGAATTCGTGGAAGCGTCGGAACTGGATCCGGAGCAATAGCGGACAGGTCCTGCGGTATGCCGGAAGTCTCAGGGTCCATCTTCTTTCTAGCTGGGATGGTTGTTGGATGGGTTGGATGGATGGACGAGTTGTTCAATCGTTTATCCCCAATCGACCCGACCGCAAAACGATTGGGATCACCGGGCAAGGGTGGAGCCGAGTTTACGCGAGGAGAAGCGTATTGGAAGGGCGTAGAAATACTTGGCCTTTGGTTCGATTCACAACCACAACTTGGGTTTTGGAGCGACTCGCAGCCACATGTTGGACCGCGATCGGAGCAACTCATGGAGGCGTTATCGCACGGACCATCGCGGTGTTGTTTGCTTTTGGCCTCAATTCGATCCCCCATTTTATCGAGGCGACTTAAGAGCATCTCACCCAACGAAGGCTTAGGCACACAACTGCAGCTACAAGGCTTGGGTCCTGGCGTGCTGCTTCTTGCCAACTCACAGCCACAACTTGGTGCATTCAAACCAGCGCATCGATCGCATGTCTGACTATAGGCTGGCTCAGTAACCATAACAGTGCCGGTACTGATTCCAATTCCGAGGGTCAATTGAGCGAGCATTCGTGCAAAAGAAGCTCGTATTGGCTTTTGGGTTGTGTGGGTGGGCGCTAGCATGAATGCAGGTTCCTTTTACAAGTCTTGTGGCAACAGTTGGATATTGTTGACCTCGGGGCTTCACTACTCGAAAAGGTTCATCGAACCGTTAGACATGGAATCCGCAGAGCTTTCGCTAAAAACCGAAAGGTCAACCCAAACTACCCGGACCGCCAAGCAGATTCGTAAGGCGAGCGTCGGATATGGTTTTAAGCGAGCGGCAGACAGAAGACTTCCTGGACCACCGTGTGGCACGCCCAAAACGATGGGTGTGGGAAGTGTGGCAAATGACTCTAGCTAGCTAGCGAGCTAGTGATTCACCAAGCCCTTCGTACCTCAGGGAGGCTGTGATTTTATAGTACCAATCACGCTCCGCGTGATTTTCGCAGTTCAAAAAGCTTTGGTTTCTGAGGCAACATCACGCGGAGCGTGATGGGTACTTTCTTCAGATTCGAAAAAATCACAGCCTCAGAGCGTGCCACACAGTTGATAGTTCGATTTCAAACCGCCCCTCGCCTCAGGACACAACCCAATCACACTTCTTGGGCAAGTGGCCGGCACAACCCGTACAACCCCGCAGATTCAGCCACCGACTGCGGGAAAGTATCCCGATTGGGTCAACTTTGCCGACCCGACTCAAACGCCAGCGTAAACTTCCGGGGGCAGGAAAGAGCTGCCGGCAGTATCGAAAAAACGCTTCTCAATGACTTCGGAGTTTAGAATGGCCAAAGCTGAATTTGCAGGTGATCAGATTGTTGCTTTAGATCGCCGACGAGGGGGCCGAAGGGAAATGGAAGCTTCGGAACTCCAAATGCGAGCCGTGATTGCAGAAGAAAAGAAGCGAAACAAAACGCAACGTCGCCGTCAAATCGATCCAACCACCTGCGAGCGCGACTATTCCGGCGATGAAGTCGAATTCATGCAAGCCATGGATGTCTATAAGCGAAAGAATGGTCGCATGTTTCCAACATGCAGCGAAATCCTCGAAGTCATACGAGACCTAGGCTACGTTCGGAAATCGACCAATGCCGCTCCTGAAGTTTCGTCCGATACGGCCGTCGAGCCCACGCTCGAAACCGCCAACGCGTAGTAAGGCGAGCGGCAGACTCGAGACTGCCAGGCCAGGCCACCGTGTGTCACGCCCAAAGCGATTAGCGATGGGCGTGGGAAGTGTAGCAAATCACTCTAGCGATTCACCACGCCCTTCGTGCCTCAGAGAGGCTGTGATTTTATAGTACCAATCACGCTCCGCGTGATTTTCGCAGTTTAAAAAGCTTTGGTTTCTGAGGCAACATCACGCGGAGCGTGATGGGTACTTTCTTCAGATTCAAAAAAATCACAGCCTCAGAGCGTGCCACCCAGTTTAGGTAGATTTCAAACTGCCCCTCGCCTAATTGCAAATTCTGAAATTACGCCTACCAACCCGAAAACTTCAGCTAGTTAGCATTTCACGCTACGTTTGGCGTGTGTTTTTCCAGCTCGGAATCTAAAACCGTTGACCTGGACTTGCCTCGGTCTACAATGCCAGAGTTCGGAATGCCCCTTTTTGGGCTCCGACCAGGCATTTTTACGAGGCGTTCCAATAACGATGACTAAGCGATGGCTTGCTGCTTTACCAGTTTATAACGAGGTCGGTTACGTCAATCCTGTTCTTGACGAAGTCTTGAAGTACGCGCCCGACGTTTTGGCTGTCAACGATGGGTCCAACGACGGAACGGGCGAATTGCTAGATCGACGCTCTGACATCACCGTCATTCACCATGCCAAGAATCGCGGGTATGGGGCTGCCCTGAAAACCGCTTTTCAGTACGCAATCGAAGAGGGGTACGAAGTCATTGTGACCCTGGATTGTGATGGTCAACATCAACCCAAACGAATCCCTCGATTCGTGTCAGCCTGCGAAAACGTCGACATTGTTTCTGGTTCCCGATACTTGAAAAAATACGATGGCGATAGCGTGCCTCCTGCCCAACGACTCCTGATCAACAAGCAGATCACCAAAACCATCAACGATCTGTTCCATTGGAATCTGACCGATACTTTTTGCGGTTTCAAGGCTTATCGCACCGAGGCCATCGCGAAGCTGGATATCACCGTCGAGGGTTATGCCATGCCATTAGAGCTTTGGACTCAGGCTGCCATGCTCGATCTACGGATTGTGGAAGTTCCAGTGCCACTGATCTACTTGGATGAGAAACGGTCCTTCGGCGGAGCACTGGACGACGGAAGTGTGCGCTTGGCGTACTACAACGATGTGATCGAGCAAAGCATCAGGGCGATGCTCGACCGAGGATTCGCAATGCCATGCGAGACTTCGCCATTGTGTGGGGAGTGCCCGTAGAGTGTTAAGCTCGGCGGCAGCAGGCCAGCCATCGCTCAAAGTTCCAAAAGAGAACAATCGCTTTCTGTGCTGGCCCGCCGCGAACGATTCCGAGCTTCTTCTGACTAAGAATCGGAAAATATTTGCGGATAGGAGCCTGCCGCAGTGGCTCCGCCAATTGCGAACCCTAGCTCGCGAACAAGCTTTGAGTAGCTCGAAGAGTTACATGTCAGCTTATGCCCCAACTCTCGCTCAGTCGATTTCAATCAAGGATGTCGAAAGCACGCAACTCGTTTTGGGGGGACATCAGCCCGAGTTGTTTCACCCGGGGGTCTGGTTCAAAAACTTTTTAATGGTTGAAATTGGCCAGCGCACGAAATCGCTCGGCTTGCAGGTGATCATCGATCACGATGTGGCGAAGTCAGATACTTTGCGAGTCCCTACCTGCCCCTCATGGAATGCGACAACACGGACGAGTCCCGAGTTTGCGCAACGCTCGATTCCGCTACCCATTCGCAACGAATCACACCCTCGAATGCCATGGCATGCAACACTCACTGGACAGCTCAATCCAACGGCTTGGGACAAGACCGTTGAAGACATACAGCAGTCGCTGGCGGCCTGTGGACTTGGCCGACCACTGCTTCAGAGTCACACCAAAACGCTCTCACAATGCATTCTAGAAAACAAGAACATTGGAGATGCATTTTCGCAGTTTCGGCATCGTATTGAAATGAAAAACGGCACTTTCAATCTCGAGGTTCCTATGGGCCTTTTGTGCGATGGTTCTGCCTTTGGATTTTTTGTCCTGCACTGTGTTCAGAATGCCGAGTCCCTTTGGGGATCCTACAATCATTGCCGAGAAGCCTATCGCCTGCGGCATAGAATTCGAAATCAAGCCCAGCCGGTGCTTGAATTGCAAAGATCGAATGAATGGTTGGAACTTCCGTTTTGGATCTACCGCGCCAAAGGCGAGCGTTTCGTTGAACGCAAGCGGCTTTGGGTCTGCCATCAAACGGACCATAACCTCTTAACCGATCATGCCGACCCTAGCTTGAGAACGGTCTCGGTCGAACTACCGATGAATGAGCTGGCACTTCCTCTCGCATGGGAAGAGATGGTTCAAAAAGGGATTTGTATTCGGCCGCGGGCATTGATGACCACCATGTATTTGCGATGTTTCGTGGCCGATTTATTCGTACACGGAATTGGCGGTGGAAACTACGACGAGCTCACAGACGACATCGTGCGACATTGGCTGGGCATGAATCCTCCGGCATACCTGACCAGCACCGCATCGTTGCACTTGCCCTTTCCGTTTGACAGAGAAGTTGCGCAAATCAATCCATCCGCGAGTAGTCATTCGATTCAGCGAGAATTGCAACTGATGCGTTCGGTGCCGGAACGATTTTTGGATACGTCGATTGACTCCCAACGAGCCCTCTTGGAATTGCACTCGCGGCACATCTGCAACATCCCCCAACGCGGCCACAAACGGAAATGGCATCATGAGATTGCCTCGATAAAGCGGCAGATAACTACAGCCATTGAACCAAAGAAGAAAGAAGCCTGC
>JAYTVM010000542.1:0-3214 GCA_043743995.1 Pirellula sp.
GGACATAGTAACTACTTCGACTGTCCTAAATTGGTTTTTGCGTTGCGATTGGACAACGGCTCTTTCCTCTATCTTGGGACAGTCGAACTACTTTAGCGGTGAAAATTCGGTAGGTTGGAGATACAAACTCTTAACCCCATTTCTGACGGTCAACGAGCCTCCAGCCGCAGCTTCTGAAGCCTTGTATGCCTTGGTCCACTCTTCGTCGGCCGCAAACTTTCCGAAATTCGTTTTTGCAGCTTCTGGCGAAGCGTGAGCAATGAAATACACAAGGCTATTGCCAGCCGCGGGCAAACTTGCGTCCATGTCTGCCGTTCCTTTACCGATTGGGGAAACGGCTTCTAGTAGCTTTGCACAGGTCAGCGGCTCGCCATCCAATGCGGAGCAATAAAGAATGTTGGTCATTCCATGCTTGCTAAAAAGACCAAGGGTATGGTTCTTGAATCGAGCGTTGAGGGCCGGGAGGTTGCCGTTGGTTGCGACATAAGTACGCAACTCAAAAACTCGATTGCCAACTTGTTTAACGTCCAAAGCTGGGCTGTAGTCGTTAACGGTTAGAAAAATTCGAGCAAAGGAATTTACAGCCTTCTTGCCGTCAATAACTGTTTTTTGAACGGTCTCTTTCCAAGCTGGGTCGTTTTGGAGTGCAGTTTGAGACGCTTCGCTGGTTGCTTTGTCCTTGTGGCTGATCAACGTGAAAACACGTTCGTCTTTTGGATCGACGTTGGTCCAGGCGCCTACCAAGGTAATGTTGTGTTTCGCCATTAGTGGCATACCTCCGTCGGAAATGAGCTTGAGCACGTCGGATTGACGACCTGACTCCGGGACATACGTGCGCAACTCATAGAGCTTGCTGGTTGCTGGCGATTGGGCCAGTACTGCCGTTCCACCAATCAGAAAAACTGCGATCGTGGAAAGAATGGATTTAATCAACATGGTGACAATAGTTCCTTCGGAGGTAAGGGAATGGATCGTTTGTGCATTGACCAACTAGTATACCAAGCGGGCGGAAGCTGTGTTTCGGCAACTTCGGGCTGTGTCAAAAAGTTGACGAACGCTACAATCGCGGGTCCAATTCAGCAGCCGCCACGAATCCCGAGATCGCTAACACATTTAATGCCGAAACCACTCGAAGAGCATTTCAAGCAACTCCGCGTTTGGCTAGACATGGAATCCGATGCGGAACGAAAAAGGATGATCGAGCGCCGTAGAGATCGGTCTCAAAAAAACGCGGAAACTCGCGGCGATACATTAGTCGATCTCGCGATCTCCGACCATCGCATGGGGCTAGGAGGTCGCTTTCTTGTAACGTTTGCGAAACGAAATAGAACCCTCGATCTACCTTGGAATCGATTCCGCGTCGGATCACCCGTGATGGCTTCCGAGGAAGCGACCGAGGGGGACTGCGGCTATGGCATTGTTTGCAGCAAAGAAAGCGGCTCGATTGAAGTTGCTTTTGACGAATGGCCCGAAGGGGATCGATTTCGACTCGACCTTTCGATGGACGAGATCACTCGCAATCGTCAAGTCACGGCATTGAATTCCGTCCAAAATGCGAGAGCCCGAGTAGCCCAATTGCGGGATGTCCTCTTAGGTGCGCGAGAACCTCGCTTTGACGCCCCTTTGGTCCTCGAAATGGAGCCGCATTTTAACGAATCGCAACGGCAAGCCATTCAGTTCGCCATGTCCGCGCAAGACATTTCCATTATTCACGGCCCTCCTGGCACTGGCAAAACAACTACGGTAGTGGAATTGATACGCCAAGCGGTACAGCGAGGGGCAAAAATTCTGGCGTGCGCACCCAGCAATACGGGCGTCGACAATTTGCTGGAAAAACTTGTTGCGAATCGAATTCGGGTTGTCAGAATCGGACATCCTGCCCGTGTCCAAGAGGAATTGCAAGCCTACACACTCGATGCGCAGGTGGAATCCGATCCCGCTATGAAAGTGGTCGGCGAAATGATGCGTGAGGCAGAGAAGATGGCGAGGAAGGCCAGCAAGTTTACACGCGCCAAACCACTGCCAGGGGAACGCAATGATCTACGCCAACAGTCTCGGCGATTGCGTGATGATGCGAGAATCTATGAAAAGCAGATCATTGCCAATGTCTTAGACCGAGCGGATGTGATTTGTGCGACGACCAACTTTGACCCAGACATCTTGGGAGGCCGCAATTTTGACCTAGCGGTAATCGATGAAGCGTGTCAGAGCACCGAACCAGGGTGCTGGCCTGTCGTCCTGCGCGCCGACCGAATTGTCCTGGCGGGTGACCACTGCCAACTTCCGCCAACGATCATTTCGTCGGAAGCGGCTGCGCAAGGCTTCGCCATCAGCATGATGGAGCGCCTAGTGAACACATTCGGTGACAGCATCACCAAGCAATTGATCGTACAATATCGCATGCATGAAGACATCATGCAGTACTCGTCGCAGTGCTTTTATGGCGGAAGTTTGCAAGCCAACGAAAGCGTTCGAGCGCACTTGCTGAGCGACTTGGTTGCGCCCCCCCATTCGGAAATGTTGCAGTCGCCTGTTACCTTTGTCGACACCGCTGGTGCCGGCTGGGAAGAGGAGCAGGAAGTAGATGGCGAAAGCCGATTCAATGTCCAAGAAGCCAAGTGGATTCTCCAACAAGTCCGCGAGCTGTGCGGCTCGGGCATCGAACCCAAGGACGTTGCCATTATTGCCCCCTACGCTGCTCAAGTTCGATGGCTTAGGCAAAACTGTCCATTTAAAGCGGTCGAGATCGATACGGTGGACGGTTTCCAAGGCCGAGAAAAAGAAGCGATTTTGATCACGCTGGTTCGATCCAATGCCATCGCGGAAATCGGATTCTTGGCGGACACTCGCCGAATGAACGTGGCCTTGACTCGTGCGAAACGCAAGCTGATCGTGATCGGAGACACTGCGACACTGGCATCGAACGCGTTTTACGCCAACATGATTGGCTTCTTTGAATCCATCGGTGCGTACCGAACCATTTGGGAGTGGGATCCAGCGTTGGAGAACTAGCAAGGTCAAAGTGTGGCACGCTCAGAGCGATTAGCGATTAGCAATGGGCGTGGGAACTGTGGCAAATGTCCCTAGCAATCCACCACGCCCTCCGTATCTCAGAGAGGCTGTGATTTTATAGTACCAATCACGCTCCGCGTGATTTTCGCAGTTCAAAAACCCTTGGTTTCTGAGGCAACATCACGCGGAGCGTGATGGGTAC
>JAYTVM010000543.1:0-10989 GCA_043743995.1 Pirellula sp.
TTTGAACAGAATCCTTTTGCTTCTATCGGCTCTTTCGACGGAGTGAACCATGGCCAGATTATCTCGAGCGGAAATTTTCGACCCTTCTGAGATCGTGGCGGTCCATACAATTGCTAAAACGGTCCGCGCTTGTTACCTCCTGGGAGATGACCAGCTCACCGGAAAAAACTTCGATCACCGCAAACAATGGTTCGAAGACAAGCTCAAACAACTGGCTGCGAATTTCGGGATCGATTTGCTTGCCTTTGCGTGTCTTTCGAATCATTTTCATCTCGTGCTTCGATCCAGGCCCGATGTGGTTGCGACTTGGGATGATAGGTTGCGTCAGTTGGCGAGCAAGCTTCAAGTGCGGCATCTAGCCAATGTTGGCTGACCTACTGAGGACGAACCTAGACTCGCACGGGCTGAAGTTTTCAGCCTGGAGATTGTGGCCACAGTACATTTTATGGCGCGTGTGGTGAGACGTTTCTTCTTGCTTGGAACCGATTCCGTCACGGGCAAGAAATACGATCACCGCAAAGTTTGGACCGAAGAGCAATTGAACCGACTGGCTTACACCACAGAGCCACAGAGAGTCACAGAGAAATTCTTGAGATTTTCAAAATTCGTTCCCTTTGGTTCGCTCCTCTGTGTCTCCGTGGTTCGTGTCGTTGTTCGAATTGCCGCCGGTGCCGATGTTGGAACGGCTTGGTATCGACGCGGCCATTTTCGATGTGCAGTCAGGGAGTTCGGGAAGCTACAATATATCCTCTGCGTTCCTCGTGTCTCTGTGGTAAAAATGCTGTGGCCATTCGGGACGAGCGAGGTCATTCACTCGTTGAGTTCCTATCAATCCTGAGCGAGGGCCTCGCTCAGCCACAAAAACGGAAACCAGACACGTATTTGCTGTATATTGCAGGCTCAACGAGCCTCTCAAAATCAAAAACAGTTCCTCCCTACCAATGTGACCGAAATGCAAAAAGGCTTTTCTTCGAATTTGACTTGGATATCGTCTTGGATATTCAACGCGCGCGTTTCTTTTTGCTCTGGCTGGTTTTTCTGCGCAATGCTGGCGTTTGAACTCGCACTGCAAAACACTGGCCATGCCGAAGAGTCATTTCAAGCCGGGGCAGCAACGATTGATATTACTCCGACGCAATTTCCTGCCATCATTGCGGGCGGATTCCTGGAATCGCAATCTGCCAAAATCAACGATCGCCTCTTCGTTCGTTCGATCGTACTCGACGACGGAAAAACTAAGATCGCGTTCGCCATCGTCGACACCTGCATGATGCCCCTTGCGTTGATTGACGAAGCCAAATTGCTGGCAAGTAATGGTTCTGGCATTCCCGTCGAACACATGATGGTTTCTGCAACCCATACTCACTCAGCCCCGGCCGCCATGGCTTGCTTGGGGACGCGACAGGACAAGGTTTACGCCAGCGGATTGCCAGGTAAAATAGCCGAGGCGATCCTTTCGGCCAACAACCAGTTGCAGCCAGCTCGCATCGGCTGGGCTTCGATCGATGATTGGGAACACACCCACAACCGCAGATGGATTCGCAAGCCAGACAAAATGATCGTAGATCCCTTCGGGGTCGCAAACGGCCTTGCCCACATGCATCCGGGATACATGAGTCCCGATGTAATTGGTCCATCGGGACCTGTCGATCCGACGCTGTCCGTTGTGTCACTGCAAACCAAGGATGGTCGTCCCCTGGCGGTACTCGCTAACTATTCGCAACACTACTTTGGGGCGGGTGCCGTTTCGTCCGACTACTATGGGCTTTTCTGCAAGCACGTGGCCTCCATCCTCAACCAACCCGGCGATGGGAATGGACCATTCGTTTGCGCGCTCTCGCAAGGTACCAGCGGCGATCTGATGTGGATGGATTATGGATCGCCCGCGAACCCCGTGAGCATTTCCAACTATGCGGAATCGGTTGCCCGTTACGCCGAGAAGGCCTTGGCCAAGATCGAATACCGGGAGTCGGTGCCCCTCGGAATCGTCGAAAAGAAAATCACCCTTCGTTATCGAGTGCCCGACGAAGCGCGATTGGAATGGGCTCGTTCGATTGCTTCTAAAATCGAGAAGGAGCGGCCCAAAAACATTCCCGAAGTCTACGCCATGGAAGCTCTTATTCTGCACGAGCGGCAGCAGACCGAACTCAAAATGCAGGCCATCCGCATCGGTGATTTAACGATCGCGACGTTACCCAACGAAGTGTACGCACTCACCGGACTAAAATTGCGGGGACGTTCTCCCGCGACCGCACATTTCAATATCGAATTGGCCAACGGTGCCGACGGGTACATTCCAACTCCGGAGCAACATGCATTAGGTGGCTATACGACTTGGCCAGCCCGAACAGCGGGCTTAGAAGTAACTGCAGAAACCAAGATCGTCGATTCCTTGGTCGGCGCGCTGGAGGAGGTTACCGGAAAGCCGCGTCGCGTCATGGGGGATGAACACGGCCCGTATGCGTCTGCAATTCTCGAAGCCCAGCCGCACGGGTACTGGCGGCTAAACGACGAAGATGGAAACACACCTCGCGACGCAGCCAACGGAAAAAGTTCAGCCAAGTTGCAGGGCGGATTTGCTTGGCACCTACCGGGAGTTGGCAGTGGCAGTGGCATCGGAACACAAGAAAAACTAACACCCTCGAAATTCTCCGGCCAAAATCAAATCAATCGTGCGTTGCATTTGGCGGGAGGCAGTTTAACAGTTGATAGCGATCCGCTAGACAAAACCTATTCGCTCGCGTTTTGGTTTTGGTTGGGCGAACCAAGTGGTGCGAGCAAAAGAAATGGAATTCTCTGCGCCGGCCCGTCTGGCGAAACCTTGGTTGCAAACCAGGACGCTGACCATCAAGTGCAACTCGAATTGAATGGCATCGCATCGAAAACCAAATGGCGTGCCGATGATTGGAATTTTGTCGTTGTCAGCCGCGAAGGTTCCCGACTGCGAGTGCACGTGAATGGTGCGACGGATCATGTGATCGAAGCGAGCATGAAGGATTCATCTGAATCTCGCAAGCTAGAGTTTGGCAAAAACCTTCAAGGCAAACTCGATGAGATCGCTGTATTCCGTCGCGCTTTGAGCGTATCCGAGATTGCGACCTTCTGGAAAAGATCTGGTATTGCGGAGCAACGCACACGAGCAGAGATACGACGCAAACGCGACCAAGCGGCCGTTGCGTCGCAAGCCAATCCGCCGATGTTTCCGGCAGACTACGCGATTTCCCTCGATGGGCTCGAGCCAATCATGGCTCACCCGTTGCATTCACTTCCAAACGGTATGTCACAATCTGGCAATATCACTTTTAGTCCAAAGATATTTGCTAGTCTTCATTCGGGACGTTTGGCGAGCAAGTCGGATAAGCTGAGCGATGCTTATAGCTTCGCGATGTGGTTTCGCAATGAGTTACCAAATGAAGCACGGCCCGTTACGGCCTACCTCTTTTCTCGCGGTCCCAACGGCGATGCGGAGGCGCCTGGCGACCATTTGGGAATCTCCGGAAAGTATCAATCTGGTCCGATCGGACGATTAATGTTCTTCAACGGCAACGCTAGGGATCAAGTTGTTACTGGAAAAACGTTGCTCCCGCCGAAATCATGGAATCACGTTGTTGCGATTCGCGATGGTGTTCGTGTTCGAGTATTCCTCAACGGCCATTTGGAGCCAGAGATCGACGCAGAAATCGACTCAACTACCAATGGAAGCCAGGAGTTTTTCCTAGGCGCTCGCAATGATCAATTCGCTCCTCTGCAAGGCAACATCGCTTACTTCCGTTTGTTCGATCGGGCCTTGAGCCATGCCGAAGCCAAGCAGCTTCACGCATCTTCGGGGCAACCCATTGGAACACCAAAAGGAGTTGCGACGGACCTGCCAAGTCCAGCGTCTGGCCCTTTGACCCCCGAAGAGTCTCTCGCAAGCATCCACGTGCCCATTGAATTCCGAGTGGAACTGGTTGCGTCGGAGCCACAAGTCATCGATCCAGTGGCCTTCGATTGGGATGCGGCAGGCAAGCTATGGGTGGTGGAGATGTCAGACTATCCGTTAGGCATGGATGGTCGTGGCAAAGCCGGTGGACGTATACGGGTATTGGAAGATTGCGATGGAGACGGATACTACGAAAAGAGTCATTTATTTGCGGAAGGCCTTAATTTCCCAACGGGCATTCTTACTTGGCGTGATGGAATCCTGGTTACAGCAGCCCCTCAGCTCCTTTACTTGCGTGATACAGATAACGATTGGACTGCAGACCAACGCGAGGTTTTGTTCGAGGGATTCAACCAAGGCAACCAGCAGTTGCGTTTGAATCACCTGCGGTGGGGGCTCGACAATTGGGTGTACTGCGCCAACGGAGGTCATCACCCCAATCATGGATTGGATACGCAAGTTAAATCCAACCGCAATGGCCAATCGGTTAAGATCGGCAGTCACGATTTTCGGTTTAAGCCTGACACTGGGGAACTGGAACTCGAGTTAGGGCCATCGCAATTCGGTCGCAATCGCGATGCATGGGGGCATTGGTTTGGAACGCAAAACGCCAATCCGCTTTGGCACTACGTTCTTGCGGACCGTTATTTGGCTCGGAATCCGTTTGTTCCGACCGCGAGTCCCATCCAACACGTTGTTCGCTCGGGAAGTCCACCCGTGTATCCTGCGAGCGCACTCGAAAAGCGATTCCATAGTTTTGAGCAGTCAGGGCGATTCACCTCTGCCTGTAGCGGCATGATCTATGGCGACACACTTTTGTTTGGATCCAGTGCAAAGTCACACGCCTTTACCTGCGAGCCGTTTCATAACCTCGTTCAACATAACATTCTGTCGGATGGTGGTGTCAGTTTCGAATCAGTCCGTCCAACTAACGAAGGAGACTTCGATTTCTTCGCAAGTGAAGATCGATGGTGTCGGCCTGTTATGGCTCGCACAGGTCCTGATGGCGGCCTGTGGATTGCTGACATGGTTCGGTACATGATCGAGCATCCCGATTGGTTGCCTGCAGAAGGCAAAGCGGAATTATTGCCGCACTACCGACTGGGAGACGACATGGGTAGAATCTATCGGGTTGTGCCGGATCGAACGATAGCGAAGTCCGATGCGAGGTCCAGTGTGTCGTTAGGAGAAGCGGACCTGCAGCAATTGGTGGCGTCCCTAGACTCTACCAATGACTGGCAACGAGACAAAGCACAGCAGTTGCTCGTTTGGAAGCAAGATCCTATCGCCGGGCCAATGCTGGAGAGATTGTTTGCGACTAGCGGGATTCCGCAAACGCGTGGGCAGGCGTTATACACGTTAGAGGGGCTCGGATTGCTTTCCAGCTCAATAGTCATGGCTGCGTTGAACGACTCGCATCCGCGGGTTCGTGAGATTGCAGTACGCTTGGCTGAAAGTCATCCGGAACCAAAAGTCGTCGAAGCGGTTTCCAAGCTATCCCAAGACGCCGACATGAAGGTTTGCTTGCAAGTTGCGTCGTCGCTTGGACAGTGGAGGGACCGTTGTGCTGGCGAAGCACTCGTAGAGCTTGCTTCACGATTCGGCGGCGACCCCTTTATGAACTCTGCCATCATGAGTTCCGTCATCACGCACTCCGATGTTTTCGTTCAGGGACTAGCGCGCATTGGCCCACAAGCTCTTACAGCCTTTCGCGATCCACTTTTGCGGCAATCCGTGGGCCGCAACGATCAAGCGACCATTGCAACGCTTTTGAAGAATGTTCTCGATGCGGGTGAAGGTGAGCACAATGCTGCTCTCGACGATATGCTGCTCGCACTTCAAAGTGTCGGGGCCGACCTACATGCGATGTCGCAATCATCTCCTCAAGGAGCCCTCTCACCGTGGGTCGAAAAACTCGACTTGTTGCTCGACTCGAAAACGCAGATCGCCAAGGACGAGTCCAAGCACATCGACGATCGCATTGCCGCCGCGAGATTGCTCTGCCGAGTCTCAAAGCACAGAGAATCAGGTGTCAGACTATTGGCTCAATCGCTTAAGCCACAGGTCGACTCTGAAATGCAATCCTTGGCGATCAAAACAATGGCTCAAAGCGGTATCGACTCGGTTCCAGTTGTGTTGACCGCTGCTTGGCCGGAATTGAGTCCCGATCTCCGAAGCATGGCTATCGAGGCATTTCTATCGAGAGAATCTTGGACAATCGGCTTGCTCGATCGAATCGAAAAGAATCAGATCATGGCAAGGAGTGTATCGCTCACCCAACGAGCGCGAGTGCTTCAACATCCGGTAGCCAAAATCGCTCAGCAGGCAAAATTAACTTTTAGCGTTTCCCAGAATTCGACTCGCAAGGAAGTTCTAAATAGCTTTCGACAGTCACTAGAGTTGCCCGCAACCGTAAGCCAGGGACAGCTTGTTTACACCCGCTTGTGCGCGAACTGCCACCGTCGTGGCGACGTCGGACAAAACGTGGGACCAGATCTCGCCACGGTAGTGAACCATTCCAAAGAGAAACTGCTGACGAATATCTTGGATCCCAATGTCGACATTCAGCCTGGTTATCAATCTTATACCTGCCTACTCGAGAGCGGAGAGATTCTGGCAGGTTTGTTGGTTGGCGAAACAGCCAATAGCGTCACGATCAAGCAAGCCAATGGCGTCTTGCGGAGCATTGCCCGCGGCGAAATTGAGCGCCTGCAAAGTTCTAATTTGTCGTTCATGCCAGAGGGGTTGGAGTCCGCGATGACTCAGCAGGATCTAGCAGACCTCCTTGCGTTTTTGCAACAATCGATCCCAACGAAATGAGTGTTTATTGTCGCCTTTCGTTCCTAGATTGTGAATTTATCAGTGTCGCCTTTTGCTCCGCAAAAGTGTGCGTCGTTATTAACGCTACTTTTGCGGAGCAAAAGGCGACACTGTTTTGCACCTCGCGAATAAATTCACAGCCTCTCAGCGAAAGTGCGTCCTCCCCTTGGTTTTGCGATCGAGCTTCAACCGAAAGCACTCTTGGCTTGGTGGTTTAGGCAAAATAGGTCAGAGAGGTGGGATTTGTTTAGGAGCGAAGGCTAGCGTCGCCGATAGCAGTCTTCAGTAGGTATGGTTCGGCGGCAATTCGTGCCATGACCTACGACGTACCCGTTCAAGAGCAATCAAAAAACCGCCATTAAACGAAAAGGATTTCGTGTCCATGAGATATTCCACTCGTCGCACTTCGCGAGCCTGCGCTTTCATTGCTGCGTTACTTGCCGCCAGAACTACCGTTGCAGCCCCACCGGATGGTTCCGACACCGTAAATCCAACATCTAGTTCCAGGTCAGTTTACGTTGAGGAAGGGTCTTCGTCGGCCAGCAATGGCGAATACAAATATTACGTCGACGCCCCTTCTCCCGCTCCAATCGTGGACGGAACGTCGAGTGGAATGGCCGCCGAGAGCAAGCCCGATGCCGCCAAGGACGCGGAAGCCGCCAAAAAGAAAGCGGCTGCCGAAAAGAAGAAGAAGGAAGAGCTAAAGAAGAAAGTAGCCACGGCCTACAAAGATCCTTTCTATCTCAATGACTTCAGTTACTTAAGCAACCCCAGCTACAAAGGCTACAACCTCGGCGAGGGAATCAAGCAACTCCCGGTTGGTGACAACGGCAAACTGGATGTCGGTGGTCAATATCGACTGCGATACCACAATGAACACAATATCCGCGGTGCTGGGTTAACTGGCCGCGACGACGATTTTCTCTTGGACCGAACGAGAATTTACGCGAACTACAAGATCAACAAAAGGGCCCGAGTTTTCGCCGAATTCTTGGATGCTGGCAGTTCCTACGAAACCTTTGCTCCACGACAGATCGAAGTGCAGCACTTCGACGCGCAAAATTTGTTTGGCGACCTGGTCTTAGTGGACTCCGACCTGGGCAAGCTGACAGGCCGTGCTGGCCGACAAGAACTTTTGTTTGGTTCGCAGCGATTGCTGTCGCCGCTTGACTGGGCCAACAATCGACGCAGGTTCGATGGCGGACGGCTGACTTGGAGCAACGAAGATCAAACAACCGATTTCTTGTTGGTTCGACCTGAGAACATCAACTTCAACAAATTTGATTCGCCTAACCAAAATCAAGCCTTGTGGGGTGTCTACAACTCGAACAAGATGTTTGAAAACGGACCCATTGATACTTATTACCTCGGCTTCGAGGATACGTCCACCAACTTACATGTGCATACCCTTGGTACTGCCATCAAAGGAGAGGCCGATGGAGTGCTATGGGACAACGAATTTGGATATCAATTTGGAAAGAACCCAGATGGTTCCGACATTTCGGCTTACTCTCTGACCTTCGGTCTGGGTGCAAAGGCCACTGGGACGATGAAGCCCGCGTTTTGGATGTACTACGATTGGGCAAGCGGTGACGATTCCATAAACAACGGTTGGAACCAATTGTTTCCGCTCGGTCACAAGTACCTAGGTTTCATGGACTTGTTCGGACGCCGTAACATCCACGATGTGAATAGCATCTTGACCTTTAGTCTAACGGACAAATGGACCGTGTTGGCATGGTACCATTACCTGTTCCTTGCCAATGGCGCACAAGGTCCGTACAACGTAACCAATACTTCGTTCAATCCTGGGGGAACCGTAGGCAGCCGTGACCTTGGACATGAGATCGACTTGCTCGGTACCTACAAGGTCAATGCCCGTAGCGACTTGGTCCTTGGCTACTCCCACTTCTTTACGGGTAAGTACTACGATACCAGTCTAAGAGCGAACGGGTCAGCGCTATTCAATGGTGATGCCGACTTCTTCTACTCGCAGTGGCACTACAACTTCTAAAAAAAGTGGCTCGTTCGATCGCGACGAGTGCTGTATCCACCACAACCGGGTCTAGGGCTTTTTGATTTCCTTCGCTTTGCCAGTTGCTCAACTTTTCATCCCGAAGGGATATCAGACAGTAGTCGGTGGTTGAGCGGAGCGACACCACCGGAAGATGTTTCGTACCGCGCGTACCGATCCGGAAGGGATCGCAGAATCTTCGACCCTTTCAGGGTCATTCGCATGTCCTTTCGTTCCCCGGGGGTACGCCGCTTCGCGGCGACCCCTGGCTACTTGCTTTAATCCCTATCGGGATACCAAGCTGCTCGAACGACGCAATTTGAGCTACAATGGTCGAGGATTTGCCTATAATCACGCGAATTGCTCCCGGGAAACCGTTCGAAGAAAAGGAATTGAAAAAATTGGCTTCGCTTTTGGTCGTACGGGGTGCCAACATTGGTACCCACTTTTTGATTCGCGAAGCCAAACAACGGTTGGGACGGGATAGTCATTGCGAAATCCACTTGGAGGATTCCGAAGCTTCTAGAACGCACGCCGAGATCGATTTTGTCAGCGGACAGTATTTGCTAAAAGATCTTGGCAGTAGTAATGGAACCTTTGTCAACGGAAAACGGATCACGGACCACACGCTTTGCGTCGGCGACCGAGTGCAAATCGGCAAACGATTGATGCTGTTCCGTCTAAGTTTTCGTCCTTTTGGACCTGCCGACAATGATGTCGATATCGTACAAAATCCTAGCGGTGACTCGTCCCAGATCGTTGGCCGCGTCGACATTGAACAGCAGTTGCTGGATCAGACCGACGATTGGACGGAAAAAATTCAGACCAAAAAGGCTTCTTCGGACGCCAAGAGTCACTGGGAGATCATGTACCGCACAGCCATCGCGGTCAGTCGAACATTGGATATCGACCAATTGCTCCACCAAATCTTGGAACTCATCTTTCAGTGGGTGAATTGCGATCGAGGCTGCATCATGCTCAACGACCAGGAAACCGGCGAGCTAATGCCCAGTTGCCGTCGCAATCGCGGAGTCAATGTCTCCTCGCACCGCATGACGATCAGCAAGACGATTTTGGATTACGTCAGCAAAAAGGAAGAAGGGGTCTTAACGAGCGACGCTTGCGAGGACGAACGTTGGAACCCCAGCGTGAGCATCTCGACTGGCGGAATACGCGAGGCCATATGTGTCCCGATGAAAGGCCGTTACGGTAGCGTGGGTGTCATTTACATCGATACGTCGATCTCGGTTGGTCAATACGCGATGAGGCGTGATCGGGTCTTTAATGAAGAGCATCTCAAAATGCTCGTCGCTATCGGCCATCAAGCCGCTCTGGCTATCGAAGACACCAACTACTATCAAAGTATGATGCAAGCCGAACGTCTTGCAGCCATGGGACAGACCATCGCCACCCTTTCGCACCATATTAAAAATATCGTCCAGGGGCTTCGCGGTGGTGGCTATCTCATCGATCAAGGGATCCAAGGCAACGACATGGACGCCGTCAAAAGTGGCTGGCGGATTTGCGAACGTAATCAGGAACGTATCGAATCGTTTGTGATGGATATGCTCACCATGAGCAAGGATCGCAAGCCGAATCGTAACACTGTGGATCTGCGTACCGTCATCGATGAAGTCATCGAGTTATCATCGGCTAGGGCATCCGAAAAAACGGTTTCCCTGTCATGGATCCGCCCAGAGGCTTTCCGCAACATGATGCTCGACGGCGAGGCTATTCACCGAGCGCTGATGAACTTGGTCGGTAATGCGATTGACGCGTGCGTTGAAAAAGTCGATGGCCACGTCGAAATCGTACTCTGCGAGTCCCAGGAGTATGCGATAGTCCAAGTGCGAGACAATGGAGTGGGCATTGCTGCGAATGATCTTGGCCGCATCTTCTCCATGTTTGAGTCCAACAAGGGGAATCGCGGAACCGGCTTGGGATTGCCAGTTAGCCTCAAGATTGCCAAGGAACATGACGGTACCATTGAGGTGCGGTCCAAAGTGGGCACCGGAACGGAATTCGAACTGCTACTACCATGGAAGTCGAACCGAGCACCAATCACCTCAGAATCCTTGCCTACCATTCCGGGATAACCTAACCGCCAGCCACCGGGTGGCACGCTCAGAGGCTGTGATTTTTTCGAATCTGAAGAAAGTACCCATCACGCTCCGCGTGATGTTGCCTCAGAAACCAAAGGTTTTTGAACTGCGAAAATCACGCGGAGCGTGAT
>JAYTVM010000544.1:0-10969 GCA_043743995.1 Pirellula sp.
TTTCATATCCTTGGGCAAGGACGCATTAGTCTCGCCGTCGGTGACATACGGACCAAACCGACCGTCTCGAATGGCGATGTTGTTGCCAGTAATTGGCGAAGCGGCCATTTCCCTTAGAGGTGGAGCGGCAACACCGCGACCGCGACCCAAGGCTTTCGGTTGTGCGAGCAACTCCAACGCCTGTTCGAGCGTCAATTCGAGCAAGCTTTGAGTTGCTCCCAGCGATCGCGAGTCCGTTCCACTCTTGATGTATGGCCCAAATTTTCCTTGCGTGGCGATGATCGGTTCACCATTGGCTGGATTGATCCCAAGGGTACGTGGAAACATCAGCAGCTTTACGGCTGTTTCCAGATCTAGCGTCTCGGTGGTCATGCCTTTGAGCAAGGATGCGTTCTTTTTGTCCTCGTCGTCGGCGTCACCCATTTGAACATACGGCCCAAACCGGCCTTGCTTGATGTAAATTGGTTTGTTGGTTTCGGGATGATACCCCATTGGTTCTTCGCCGAGCTCCTGCTTGGCTAACATCTCGACGGCCATCGCCAAAGTCATTTCATCAGGTGGCATCTCCTCGGAAATACTTGCTCTTCGTTCGCCTTGTTCCACATAAGGTCCATATCGACCAACCCGAACGGAGACGGGTAGCTCTTGATTACCATCCAGGAATCCAAGCGGATAGGAACAAGCGGTGCGAGGATCGATTTCAGCAACCTTCCGTGCAAGCAGTGGTTTAAGACCGATGCCACCAGGCGCCGCATTTTCAGTGACCCCCTCTTCCCCGAAGTAAAACTCCTGCAAGTAAGCCAAATTCTCACGTTCGTTGCGGCTGATTTGGTCGAGGTAATCTTCCATTTCGGCGGTGAATTTGTAGTCGACCAGCGAAGTGAAATGCTCCTCCAGCAACCGAACTACTGCAAACGCAGTCCAACTCGGAACAAGTGCGTTCCCCTTCTTAAATACATAGTCACGTTTGAGAATCGTATCGATAATCGAAGCGTACGTACTCGGACGACCGATGCCCCGTTCTTCCAGCCCTTGTGTCAAGGATGCTTCGGTATAGCGTGAAGGTGGTTGGGTGGTATGGGAAACCGAGTCCAACGACAGGGCTTTGAGAGGATCGGAAGCCTTGACGTCGGGGAGAAGCTTTTCCTTTTCCGCCAATTCGGCGGCGGGATCATCGCTCCCCTCAACGTAGGCTCTCAAAAATCCTTCGAACTCAATCGAAGTACCAGTAGCTTGAAAAATGGCGTCGTCGGCTCGGATGACGACCACGACGCGTTGTTTCCTTGCATCCGCCATTTGCGAGGCAATCGTACGCTTCCAAATCAACTCAAAAAGTCGAAATTGATCGTAGTTCAATTCGCTCTTGATTTTCTCTGGCAGTTGAAAAGGGCTACCAGCGGGCCGAATCGCTTCGTGCGCTTCCTGAGCATTCTTGACCTTGGTCGCGTACGTCCGCGGAGTCGAATAAAGGAACGCATCGCCGTATTGCGATCGAACCAATTCGCGGGCTGCATCGACCGCTTCTTTGGAAAGCGTTGTCGAGTCGGTGCGCATGTAGGTAATGTAGCCGTTTTCGTAAAGGCTTTGCGCAACCCGCATCGCGTCCTTGGCGGTCATTCCCAGTTTGCGGTTGGCCTCCTGTTGCAAGGTGCTGGTAGTAAACGGTGCTTTCGGGCGTTCGGTGTAGGGTTTTATTTCGACGCTGACGACTTGGAACGAAGCCTTCGCAAGCCGCGTTTTGAGCGCGTCCGCCGTAACAGCATCGAGTTGTAGCATCTTGGAATCCTTGAGTAACCCCGTCGCAGTGTCGAAGTCCTTGCCGGACGGAATTCTTCGATCGGCAACCTTGACCAAGGAGGCTTCGAACTTCTCTTTGCCTGCTGTTTCCAACCACACATCCAGATCAAAGTAGGTTGCGGAATGAAAGGCCATGCGTTCGCGTTCGCGTTGCACGATCAATCGAACCGCGACGCTTTGCACGCGCCCCGCCGATAATTTGGGTCGGACTTTTTTCCAAAGTAGAGGTGAAATATCATAGCCATAAAGCCGATCCAAAATGCGTCGCGTTTCTTGTGCCTTGACCAACCCCTGATCGATTTGCCTGGTGTTTTTGAGTGCATTTTGGATAGCTTCCTTTGTGATTTCATGAAAAACCATGCGGTGCACGGGCACTTTTGGCTTCAAAACTTCTTGCAAATGCCAGGAAATGGCCTCCCCCTCGCGATCCTCGTCCGTCGCCAGATAGAGGTCCTTTGCGTCCTTGAGTGCTGCTTTCAAAAAAGAAACGTGTTTTTTCTTGTCGGCAGGAATGATGTAAAGCGGCTCAAAACCGTTGTCGACGTTCACGCCAAGCGAAGCCCACGATTCCGATTTGAACTCGGCTGGGACCTCCTTAGCACCTCCTGGAAGGTCGCGAATGTGGCCGATGGAGGCTTCAACTTGGAATCCACTCCCCAAATACTTCGAAATCGTTCTCGCTTTTGCGGGAGACTCGACGATGACGAGGGATTTTTTCTCACTCATAAAAAGTTTTTGTGTTGCAAGTGGATATTGGCGAAATGCGATTTTGCTCGTCCGTGATTCTGGTAATCTACCTCACGCACAAGGGTTGTCACCGCAATGTCGGTGATTTGTCAAGCCCCAGGCAACGCTGGAGCAATGGAATTGCGTCAACCAGCGGAAATCCTACAATCCTTGTTTGAGTGCCTGTTTATTGGGCCGATTAACTCGAATGTCGACTACCAAGGATTGATTTGTCCAATGTCCAGCCCATTTGCTATTTTCCGAAAAAACCAGAAGCTTTGGATGGCTGGAGCCGTTTTCATCGCCATCGTCTCGTTCGTCATCGCCCCAATGATTGAGTACTTTTCCGGTTCGCGACGTTCCGGCCGGCCCGGGATTTCGAGTCGACGCGGAGACAATCCGGTGCTTGCTTCCTGGAATGGCGGCTCGATTCGAATGAATGAACTCGATCGGGAATGGCAGCAGGTCTACTGGGCAAATACATTTTTAAGGAAATTGGCTACCGACGTACGTGAAAAAGGCGGAATGCCTAACGTTCCTGAGTTTGCACCGGATCTCAGCTTGGTGGGCATCACCAGCGACCGGGACACCAAAGAACGCATTGTCGAAAGAAAACTCTTGGTCGCCGAAGCCAATCGGATGGGAATTCACTTCGACGACGAGTCCGTTAAGATTTTTCTGAAACGCTTTGTCGACGGAAAGCTGGATGGCGAACAAATCAAAACGGCCCTCAAGGTTGCAACCAACGGTCAAATGAACTTGTTCGATTTTAACCGCTTGATGCGAGAAGAGTTGGCAAAAAATGAGGTGCTTCGCCTGGCAGGCACCGGTTTGCGATTCGAAGATCGACGTGAATCCAGAACTCTTGGCCGCCCGGCTCTGACCACCCCTAGCAAAAATTGGCAAGATTTTCTTAAATTCAATCGGGCCGCGAAAATTCAGGCCTTTCCTGTTTTCGTTAACGACTTCGAATCTCAAGTAAAAAACAAGCCCACCGAGAAAGAGATCCAAGAGATCTACAAAACAGGCAAGGACATAACTCGATCTCGCCGTACCATCGCTACACAACCAGCCTTTCGAAGGCCCAAAACCTCGAACTTCGAATTTCTATCAATCGATGTCGAGAGAATTATCACGGAACAGATGGCACTCGTGCCGGAAGAAACGCTTCGAGCCGAGTACGAACGCCGAGTCAAAGAAAAACAGTTTCGCGTACCTGTCGTACAAGAAGCCATTGGAACATCTACAACGGAACCTAGCACAACGGAACCAAGCACGCCTCCCGCGACAGCACCCCCCAACTCAACACAAGGTGCGCCCGCAATCCCACCTGTGAGCGAAACCACAAGCCCTTCTGCTGCCAGTGCCAGCCCTTCTGCTCCCAATGGTGGAACAGATAGTCCGCCTGCCGTTCCTCCCATTTTGGCTGATCCTAAAGACAACGCTTCTGTGCAACGAAAGAGCTTAAATATCAAGCTGGTTTCATTTCAAGAAGAAAAACCAGCGGCTACAACGCAGACGGAACCTGCGGCCTCCGCTAATCCTGCGGCACCCGCTAATCCGACTTCACCCGCCGACCCAGCCGCACAAACCGAACCCACCGCTAAGATCGAAGTGTCCGATCCAAAACCAACAGAAACGGCCCCAGGTTTACCCACATTTCCCCAAACTGGGATTCCGCAGGCAGGCGATGGCATTGCGGAAAGCACGCCGATGCGGACCAAGACTTTTGACGAAGTCCGAGAGCAGATTGCGCGAGAACAAGCGACCGCCCTCGCGTACAAAGTCGTGGAGGAACGTATCGACGAATTGGTCGGGCCGATGAGCATTTATCAGTCCGAAGTTAGGGCATATCAAAGTGACCTGTCACTAAAAGTCAAAACCGCCAAGGCGCCCGCTCCAATGGATCTCGCCAAGCTCGGCAAAGAGCTGGGATTTGAACACGGAACGACGGGCCTGGTCGATCAGGAGTCGATACAGGGTACGTCGATTGGCACCTCGTTTGTGATGCCTGGCCAAGGAATGCAGCCCTTCTCATTTGCCATGTTGATCAATGAATCCGAAGGGTACGGCGAACTCTATACTCCGGTTGTATCGCTTGGATTTACCGGAGGAAACAAACGTTATCTTTCTTGGAAAACCGAGGAGACGCAACCGATGACCCCTTCGATCGATGCTGTCCGCACTCAAACCGAAGAGGTTTGGCGAAAGCAACAAGCCTTCAAACTCGCCGAAACTCGTGCTCGAGAGATCGCTTCGAAAGTTGGTTCGTTGACACTGAAAGATTCGCTAGCAACTCCTGAGGAAAAAACACTGGTTCAAGAACCCACCAATTTCACTTGGTTTAATCCTATGTTTGCACGTATGGAAAGCCGACTGCAACTGAGCAACGTAGAACTGTTGCAACCCGTGGATGATTCCTTTATGGAAACGGTGTTTGCCGCCAAGCCTAATGAAACAGTCGTAGCTGCTGATAGCAACAAGACGGTTTACTATGTGGTTCAAGTGCTCGAATTAACTCCAGAAATCAATTCCCTTTTCGAACGCTTTGCGGCTGCGCCCCTAGAAGGCGTTTCGACCGTTTCTCAGCTTGAAAGCGACCGTGCTCTTCAGCCTTGGTTTCAAAACTTGCAAAAACAACTCGGCTTCCGAGCGGACTAAATTCATGTCGCATACGATGGTGATTTTTGGAGCTTCCGGCGACTTAACCAGTCGAAAGCTCATTCCGGCTTTGTATCGCCAATTTCAACGTGGCAGATTGCCGAATCCAACCCGCATTGTCGGTGTGTCTCGCAGTGCCTTCACTACGGAACAGTGGCGAGCGCAGCTAACCGAATCCACCTCAAAGTACGTTAAGGACGACTTTCATAACGACACATGGGAAGCCTTTTCCCAAAATATATTTTACCAGCCAGGTGATATCGGATGCGAAGACGACTTCCACAAACTAGCTGGTTTCTTGACCGAAGTGGAAGGGTCTCAAACAACGGATCGAGTCTATTATCTTTCCACGATGCCGCAGCTATATGCCGCCGCAATTGCTCAATTGGGTAAAGCCGGACTCAATGACGAAAAGAATGGCCACCGGCGTGTCGTTATCGAAAAGCCGTTCGGTACCGACCTCGCTTCCGCCAAAGTTCTTAACGAATCGATTCACCAAACCTTTCGCGAGGACCAAATCTATCGTATCGATCACTACTTAGGGAAAGAGACGGTTCAAAACATCTTGGTGTTCCGTTTTGGGAACACTATTTTCGAACCCTTGTGGAATCGAAATTACGTCGACCACGTTCAGATCACCGTGGCCGAAGAAGTCAAAGTCGGCCGACGCGGCGACTACTACGACAAGGCTGGAATCCTACGAGATATGTTTCAAAACCATATTTTGCAGTTGATGATGGTGACCGCCATGGAAGCCCCAGTGCGATACACCGGCGAGATGGTTCGCGACGAAAAAGTAAAAGTACTCCAAAGCGTTCGACCGTACAAAGGCAGCGATTTCGCAGAGTTTGGTGTCCGAGGTCAATACACCGGATACAGCGAAGAACAAGGTATCCCAGACGACAGCCAAACCGAAACCTTTGCGGCTTTGAAGCTCTACATTGACAACTGGCGATGGAAAGGCGTTCCATTTTACCTCCGGAGCGGGAAGGGCATGAGTTGCCGATCGACGCAAATCGTAATCCAATTTCGTGAACCGCCTCATATGTTGTTCGAGGAACGGAAATCGTTTCGCCCGGAAGCCAACAAAATTGTCATCCAGATCCAGCCAGCCGAAGGTTTGCAACTCTACTTCCAATCGAAGGTGCCAGACTCGGACATGAAGCTGAGGCTGAGCGAGCTCGATTTCAAGTTTGACACTAGCGGTAAAGAACTGCCCGACGCATACCAGCGTCTCTTGTTGGATGCCTTGGTTGGTGATCCGGGATTGTTCGCCCGCAGCGACGAAGTCGAGCAAGCTTGGCGAATAATCGATCCAATCATTTCCGCCTGGAAGAGCCCCGCTGCCCCAACGCTGAACCCTTATGAGCCCGGCATGTGGGGCCCGGAACAATGCACCGAATGGATGCATGCTCAAGGACGCAATTGGTTTGACGTCTGCCCCATTTTGCATTAACCAGCAAAACAGATCACCGCAACTTCAATCGCGATGGCCAAGCGTTTAACGTCGGCGAAACCTTTGCCGGATTGCCGTTCGAACGCGGATTGGAACTCGTCGATGGGCTGAGAAAATTTGTTCCGCCAGGCTGGTCCATGGCTGACTGGGCATTGAGATGGTGTCTTGATTTTCCCGAAGTAACGACGGTCATCCCAGGGGCGTCCAGAAAAGAGCAAGCCAAACGCAATTCGAGGGCAAGCGACTTGATGCCCCTTTCGGAAAGCACACATGAAGCTCTCGCAAGCTTCTACCAGACTAAAGTAGAATCGCATATTCGAGGTAAATACTAGTCCGTAGGCACCATTCGAAAAGCCTTGATAAGAGGAAGGCTATGCACCGATACGACTTGTAGTGACTAGCTTCACGAATCGCAAACACGCAGCGGTTTTCTTCTGATATCATAAGGGCTGATCGGTTAACTTGCCACAGTGTCGGATTACTCAGCACCTTGGTTCACCATGAAACAAATTGACGTTCAGTCGGCCGGGCTTACGGACACAGGGAAATTGCGAAGTGACAACCAGGATCAATTCTTGGTTGCGGACTTAGCTCGAAGTGCGATCGTTCGTTCTGGATCGTTGGGTCTCGAGCAAGGGGCAAGACTCTTCGGCCGTTCGATGGGGCATTTGTTTCTGGTCGCTGACGGTATGGGAGGACATCGTGGTGGAAATGAAGCGAGCAAATTTGCGGTCCAGTTCTGCGCCAACTCCATTCTAAACAGCAGCAGCTGGGTGGCTAGTGTTGGGCCCTCCAATGAAGACTTGTTTGTAGACGACCTTAAAAGCATGCTCGAAAAAGCCCACCAAGCCATCGAGGAGAGGTCCAAGACGACTGATGGTTTCGAGGGAATGGGCACCACTTTGACGATGGCTTATGTTGACTGGCCCCGAATGTTCATTGTCCATGCCGGCGACACGCGTTGCTATTTGTTCCGAAACAACGAACTACGATTGGTCACTCGGGATCACACCGTCGCCAACGAAATGATGAAAAACGGCCAACTTGACCCAGAGGAACTGGGACGGTCCCATTGGTCGAATGTGCTGGTAAATGCATTGGGAGCTGGGGCACGGAGCGTCTATCCGGATATCTACAAACTGGATTTGCAACCCAACGACTCCATCCTTCTGTGCAGCGACGGCCTCAACAAACACGTTTCTGATCTTCAAATACGAAGGACCTTAACCGCGTTGAGTGCCCCTCAACGTATCTGCGAAGAGTTGGTTTCCTTTGCAAAGCAAGGTGGCGGATCCGACAATATCACCGTGGTCATGGCGAAGTTTTTCGAACAGGAATCACCGAACAATCGCATGCAGATGTTCATCGCACAGCCTTCCCAAGAAATCGTTCTTCAGGATCTTCGGATCCCAGAATCGGAGTTGGATACGCACGACGAAGAACCTAGCCTACAGGCAACGGTTGAATTTGACTCGGAGCGTCGCGAAGGGGACGGGAAAGACACGGTCGATTTCGACGAAAATGGCGAAGGGCCTTCGGGCGAATTTCATGACGAAAACAATAAGGCAAATGGGTGATCAAAACCTTAGGTAGCTGTATTGGTGAGAATTCAGTGCGTTCCGAAATTCTCAAGAATTCAGCGACGGTTGCCGGCCAAGAATTGAATACGCTATTTCACCATGAGCATGATCGGTCGATGGTCTGAGTCGGGTGCCAACGGACCAACACCACGATAAAGTACAGAGGTATTTTGGGAAACCAGCGCATGGTCAATAGGAATGGCCAAAAATCCCAGGTCTGTTGGCCACGATGCAAAATAGCCTCGGTAGCTTCGTGTGTCCTTAAGATCTCCCCGTTCCAACAATCGGGAAAAAGGCGCAGACCAAGGCGTGATGTTCAAGTCCCCAATTATGATTGCAGCATTCGTCTGCAATGTTGCCCATTCGGCTAGCGCATGGAGTTGTTTGTTTCTATCGAGAGTCCGCTGATGCAGATCTGGCGAGCGTGTGTGGACCGCCATGAGGCGATAACTCGCATGTGCATCCGTCTCCGGGATGGTGACTTCTATGGCTGGCATGCCTTCGTTCGCCAAATCGATCGACTCAAAACGGGTTCCCGCCACTCGACTCAAAACAGCAATTCCACGCGATGAAGAGTCGGGAATCCAATAGGAAAAGGGGTAATTGGACTCGAGCTGTTTCAAAACCAAGGCTTGCTCTAAACCAACTTCAATCAATACCACCACATCTGCATCGAAGTCTTGAACTACCTTCAGGACCTCTTCAGGCATCTGGTTCATTACCCAGATATTCCACGACAGGATTTTGAGCCCTTTGACATCCGAATCGTTGGTGGCAAGTGGAAGGACAGCCCACGGGGTGGTTACCCAAGTCAGATAAAACCAGGGGGGCAGTGCCATAATAAAGCGATGCCACCAGCGAATCCGCTTTTCACCCTTGCACACTCGCATCGAAAAGACCGCTGCCATCACTACGAAGCTGGTCGCAATCCACGTATGCCACGATAAATGCGAAGCAAGGTCCCAAATAGGATGCGTGTCGCTCATGATGCGTGAAGTCGTAACGCACCATCCCAACATTGCAAACATGGCCGCCAACAAAAGCAAACCACGTTCGACGATGGATAGGATCTGACTAGCCTCGACAGCGCTTGGCAAATTGCGGTCAGGTGGACTTGTCATCAGCGGCCACCTTGGATGCTCGGTCCAATCGCCTCCGAAATCGAACTCGAGTTCATGAACTCATGTTGGGCTTCCCGATCTTCAAGATCGACGATTAGCCACTCCTTGCCCTTTTTTTCAATCGTAAGCCCAACCCAACGTGGAACTTTACCAGACATGCCCGAACTCTCTGCTTCGATAAAAACATTCATGCGAACATAAGCGATTGGTTTTGCCCCTTGGTAATCGACTTTGACACTATGGATTTTGGTGATTCTGGCGACCGTGAACTTCACTATCTTCATTCGTTCTGCCGCATTCGCAACCCGATCGCTGTGGTTCGGAGAAAGCCTATTCAACACTTTGTCGGCTTGATTACTTTCCAATTCTGCGGCTACTGCGACAAGCCAAGAGCGGACCTGTTCGGCGTCTGTGACGATCCAAAGATTCAGAATTATAAGCAAAATCGATCCTGCGGCGAAGCCTAGGCCCGTCTTAAAAGCGATTGCATTGCCAGTCTGGGTCCATCCGTAAAGGGTTACAACCGTCAAAATCGTTCCCACCGCACCAACAATCCAGGGTTGCTCAAGTAGCACGGTGACCATCGTAAAAAATCCCAATTTTAGGTGTTGGATGAGCGTGGACAGGAAATCATGGCCTAGGGTTGCCGAGCGAACGTCTCAATTTCCCAAGCTTTGAGGATTGTACCCAAAGCGAGAACCGCATGTGTCCTAAGTGTATGGTTTTGCCATGCTTGAAACAATTCGAAGATATTGGATCGGCTTACTCGTGATAGTCTTAGTCGGACTGCACGCAAGCATTGTCGGCGTGATCCGCCATCAAGCCTCGTTGGCAAAAATCGACGCATCTTGCGAAGTCGACCTGGGGCAGTACCTGGCATTTCAAACAGGCAAAAAAGTACCCCTTCAGATGCGGCTGCATGCCATTGTGCCACTCAATCATCGTATGAAGAGTCGGCAACTTATCGATCTCAACAAAGCCCAGATTCGCCAGTCGATTGAAGAGTACCTAAGACAACTGGATAGCAAGGTGCTGATCGATCCGTACTTGGCGGATCTCAAATCGCAACTAATGGAGGTTTTGGTTCAAACCATCGGCGACTCGTCCATCGATGATCTCGTGGTGACTGAAGTTCGAGAATCCGGAGAAAACGCGAATTTGGAATTCGTCACGCATGGCAACTCGCAAATGCCAAGGCGGTTGGTGGCGACCCTTCGCGAACCTACGGTGGGCGATCACTCCGAGGAATTAACCCCAGCCGACCACGCCGCAGATAGCGATCCGGAGGAGGCTGACGGACACGGCGAGCCCGAGTCAAAGCCACACGCGCCCGCTGTGGCTGCAAAAGCAAAAACCGACGCACACGGCGCAGCTCCAAAGAAAACAACTGGCCACGCTACCCCGTCAAAGAAGCCAGCAGCGAGCGCACACGGAGCTCCAGCGAGCGGTCACGGAGCTCCAGCGAGCGGTCATGGAGCAGCAAAGAAACCGGCGAAGGATGCGAAGAAGTCAGGTCATTGATCCACATTAAGCTGAGGGGCATTTTGAGGCTGTTGTTTTGATAACCCGACGCATGAGCGAGGGATTGCAGACGGCCCCGCACCCGCTCGCCTAACGATTCATGTACT
>JAYTVM010000545.1:0-41896 GCA_043743995.1 Pirellula sp.
GAAGTCCGAAGCCGGGGTGGAGAGATTCTCTGCCCCGACTTCCTTTTGGGCAACAAAGCTTCGGACTTTGGGAAATGCGATAAATCCAAACGCTGGCACTCCCGTTAAAATAAAACCGAAAAAATGGCGTCGCGCCGCCCTAGCCAGGGACCAAAGTAGGGACAGCGTCATGCATTTCCTGATAGCGACTTCGAATCGCTTGTGGACGTGCCACCCGCCGAAGGACGAACAACTTGCTTTTCAATCGCGGCAGCTTGCAGCCAATGACATGTATCAATCCGCTAGAAGGCTCTTGAGCCTGTTTGATTGCCTTCCGCTTTCCGGGCTACGCGGCTGATCGATTCAACATCCTGCAAATCAAAACGTAACGCTCAAAATTCTTTGCAAACTGCCGATGACAAAAAACCTCTGCTCTCTACAATACTGGGAATTGCTTGTGAAACTTTTCACAAAGTCGTTGTCCTTAGGGTTTGGCTGTGTCAAATTACTTACCCATCCTTATTTATCTGATAGCGGTTGTCGGCTTTGCAGCTGTCTCCCTGGTGCTTCCACATTTAGTAGCGCCGCGGAAGCGGACCCGCGTCAAAGGCTCACCTTACGAGTCCGGTATGGATCCGATCGGCGACGCTCGCAAGCCCTTCGATATCAAGTTTTATTTGATAGCTATCCTGTTTTTGGTTTTCGACGTTGAGCTTCTTTTCATTTATCCCTGGGCCGTATCGCTCCTAGCACCCGACGGTGTGCCGCAAGCCTTTCGTCCCGCAGTCTTGGCGGTCCTTCTCGTATTGATGGCGACCTTAGCGCTTGCCTACGTAGTTGCATATCGCAAAGGAGTCTTTGATTGGCGACGCAAATAAACAAACAACTCGGTGATAACATTTTCCTGACCAAGCTGGATGCGGCGGCCTCATGGGCGCGTGCCAACAGTCTTTGGCCTATGCCATTTGCAACCGCCTGTTGCGGTATCGAATTGATGAGCACGGCTGCGAGCAAGCATGACTTGTCACGGTTTGGCAGCGAAGTGATGCGATTCTCGCCACGGCAATGCGATTTAATGATCGTGGCAGGGCGAGTCGTCATGAAGATGCTACCGGTGCTACAACGTATTTGGTTGCAAATGCCCGAGCCGAAATGGTGTATTTCGATGGGTGCGTGCGCATGCACGGGTGGGGTTTTCGACACGTATGCAGTGGTGCAAGGGATCGATCGGTTCATGCCCGTTGACGTTTACGTTCCCGGCTGTCCCCCTAGGCCAGAGCAACTGATTCGCTCGATTATCGATCTGCAAGAAAAGATCCAGTCTGGTGGTACGGTCAACGCACGCGAATTCAAGTTGCGGATTCTTCCCGAGGGTCCAGCTCGATTTGATGAGGACGAGTTGGTGCGAATCCGCGAACGTAACGGGTTTAAGTTGGAAGATCAAAAGTATGATCCAGTTCATTAGAAACCCTTGTACCTTTAAGTAGCTTCCATCCCATTCGTTGCGTCTGAACATGGCAAACCAATCTACCGATCCTGAATTAAGCGAAATCGAAACCGTAAAACTGCGGCTCTCCGAATTGCTGCCCGGCATCTCGCTGGATTGGTCCGAATTCCGAAGTCAAACACGCGTGATTTGTCCCGCTGCTGAACTATTGAAATGCTTGAAGGCGTTCAAGGCGGTTGGCTTCGATCAATTGACCGATTTGACCGCAGTCGATTTGCTCGAGTACGGTAATGTGAACGATCGATTTGAGGTCGTCTACTGTTTGCTTAATGTCGACTCGGGGCTTCGATTGATCGCGAAGTCCTATCTCAACGAACCAGACTTGACGATTCCTTCCGCCACGTCCGTTTGGTTTGGAGCGGACTGGCCAGAGCGTGAAGTCTACGACATGTTCGGCATCGTATTCGCCGGCCATCCCAACTTCAAACGACTGCTTTTGCCAGACGAATTTCAGTCCTTTCCTCTTCGAAAAGACTATCCCGTCAAAGGTCGCGGCGAGCGTCATAATTTCCCAGTCATCACCCGAGCAGAAAGCTAAGCGGAGTTTTTCAGCATGCCTTTAGAACTGCTCGATAGTCCAGACCTGGACGCCAACAAACGCGAAGGACTCTGGACGCTCAATTTTGGACCGCAACATCCAGCCACGCATACCACGTTGCGTTTGGTGTTGCAGCTTGATGGCGAAATGGTCATGGATGCAGAGCCCGATATTGGCTTCTTGCACAGTGGATTCGAAAAGCTCGGCGAAGTATTGGACTTCAATCAATACGTAACGATTGTCGACCGCATGAACTACATCTCGCCGATGGCCAACGAAATCGCATGGCATCATGCAGTCGAGACGTTGCTTGGGATAGAACTGACACCCCGTTGCACGTACATTCGGACGATATTCGCCGAGCTGATGCGATTGCACGATCACTTGCTTTGTTTAGGAGCCTGCGTTCTTGACTTGGGTGGTGCAACTGCCTTCATGTATGCGTTCAATGAGCGCGAAACCATTTACGAGATTTGTGAGCGGGCATCAGGCCAGCGATTCCATACGTCCTACACGCGAGTCGGCGGCTTGCTGTACGACGTGACCGACGATTGGGTCGGGATGGTCAAGGACTTTGTGAGGAAATTCCCCAAGGTCTATCGCGATTTCAGCGGCTTGGTCATGAAGAACCGGATCTTCGTGGAACGCATGCGCGATGTGGGTGTCCTTTCACGGGAGGAAGCCATTGCGGGAGGTGCGACCGGTCCTGTCGCACGAGCCAGCGGGGTAGTTCGCGATCTTCGTCGCGATGAGCCTTATCTTGCTTACGACGACTTTGATTTTGACGTATGTGCCAGCCAGGGTGGCGATTGCTACGCACGCTTCCAAGTTCGCATGATGGAGATGCTTGAGAGTATCAAGATTATCGAGCAAGCGCTCGACAAGTTACCGCAAGGACCGATCTTCGCGAGCGATACCGGCAAAGCTGGGATGCCCGATAAAAAGGAAGTATACCGAAGCATCGAGGGGCTGATCCACCATTTCGAAAGCATCATGCCTAACCGCCAGATGCAAGCCCCCAAAGAATCGGTGTATGCGGCCACGGAATCGCCAAACGGCGAACTCGGCTATTACATTGTTGGTGACGGATCGTTCCGGGCGTATCGCGCTCGAACCCGACCACCCTCCCTTATGCATTTTGCGTTATTTTCGAAACTGATTCGAGGCTGCATGTTAAGCGACGTAGTGGCTGTTCTCGGAAGTCTTAACATCATCGCAGCGGAGTTGGATCGATGAGCGAATTGAGTAGCAATGCAAAGAAAGTCATCGAGGAGCACCTCGGTCGCTACCCTAGCAAACAGGCCGTCACACTCCCGGCCCTGCACGTTGTCCAAGAAGAGAAGGGATGTGTCAGCCGCAAGGCAATCAAAGAGATCGCGGATATCCTGGAGCTGTCGCCCGCTCAGATCAACGACACCCTTTCGTTCTATGGCTTCTTCCGTACAGAAGAAGACCCACTTGGAAAGAAACGCGTTTGGATTTGTCGGTCCCTCCCATGTATGTTGCGAGGCGGTGAGGAATTGCTGGCCGAATTGTGCGAGCGATGGGGGATCCAGCCGGGCCAAACGACGCCTGATGGCGAAGTGACTTTGGAATTGGCCGAATGTTTGGGCGCCTGCGACGGTGCCCCCTGCATGTTGATTGACGATGAGCTAAGTCTGTGTGTTACGGCGGATGATGTCGAAAAACAGGTGCGAGGTCGAGCATGAGCAACGAAGAATTCAAACCAATTCTGCTAGCCAGACAAGGCAAGCCGAATAGTCACAAGTTGGCGACCTACAAGGCTGACGGTGGCTATCAAGCCCTCGCCAAAGCGCTGGCGATGAAGAATACGGACGTCATTGACATGGTGAAGGCCTCCGGATTGCGTGGTCGTGGCGGAGCTGGTTTTCCAACGGGGCTCAAATGGACTTTCCTGCCTAAGGACTTGAATGGGCCTGTCTACCTTTGCATCAACGGCGATGAGAGCGAGCCGGGTACTTTCAACAATCGCGTGCTGATCGAACAGGACCCGCATCAGGTGCTGGAAGGGATCGTCATTAGCAGTTTTGCGACCCGAACGACAACCGCCTATTTTTACCTCAGGTACGAATACGGACGGTGCTATCGCGTACTCAAAGACGCGATCGATGAGATGTATGACAACAACTTGTTGGGGAAAAACATTCTCGGTTCTGGTTACGACTTGGACGTCCACCTCCATCGCGGCGCGTGTGCTTACATTTGCGGGGAGGAGACAGGTCTCATTGAGAGTCTTGAGGGCAAGCGAGCTTGGCCTCGTATCAAACCTCCGTTTCCAGCGATCGAAGGTGCATTTCGTCGGCCAACCGTGGTCAACAACGTGGAAACAATGGCTTGCATCCCGCACATTCTGAATCGGGGAGCCGAATGGTTCATGTCGATGGGCGTTCCACGAGATCCCAACAACACTCGCGACGCTGGTTCGTACGGCCCCAAACTTTATTGCATCAGTGGCCACGTTAATAAGCCTGGCCTAGTCGAATTGCCGATGGGCATTTCTGCGAGAGACTTGATCGACAGGCACGGGGGCGGCGTTTGGAAAGATCGCAAAGCCAAGGCGGTTGTGCCCGGCGGAATCAGCATGGGATTCATGAGCGAAAAGGAGCTCGACACGCCACTCGATTTCGCAGGTCCTGGACGAGTAGGTTGCTTAGGATTGGGTACCGCAGCGGTTATCGTGATCGACGACCACACCAGCATGATCGATGTGCTATACAACGCATGTCGATTCTTTGCGCACGAATCGTGTGGGCAATGCACACCGTGTCGCGAGGGGACTGCCTGGTCGACCAAGATTCTCGAACGGATTCGACAAGGCCGAGGCAAGCTTAGCGACATCGACGTATTGCTGGAAATATCCTCTTCGATCGGCACCATTCCTGGGACCACGATCTGCGGTTTGGCAGACGGTGCCGCTTGGCCGATCAAGACTGCCATCAACAAGTTCCGTCCTGAATTCGAAGAGTACATCAAGAGCGGGCGAAAAAGCGAAAGCCGATCCCTGGCCGCCGCCCACTAAACACCATTGTAGCGCAGTTGTCCACAACTGCTCCGACAACAGCACAGTATCACTCCACACCATTCCGGAAACGACACAAGTGGCAAAGGTAATCGTTAACGATATCGAAGTTGATGCAGATGCGAAGGACAATTGCATCCTGGCGGCTCGCAAGGCCGGCGTCGAAATCCCACATTATTGTTGGCATGAGGCTCTGTCCGTAGTCGCCTCCTGCCGAATGTGCTTGGTCGAGGTGGGCGAACGGAAGCCCGACGGCACAGTCGTGATGGGACCGAAGTTGGTTCCCGGCTGCCAAACACCGATCCGAGAAGGCACGGTCATTCGCACGGACTCGGAAAAGGTGAAGACGGCTCAGCAGATGACGCTCGAATTGCTGTTGCTGAATCACCCACTCGATTGCTCCATTTGCGATCAAGCTGGCGAATGCTATCTGCAGGACTATACCTTCAAATATGGTAATCCGGTGAGTCGCTTGGACGAGCCCAAGATCCAGCGGATGGATAAGTACCATATTGGCGAACAGATTGCTTTGTTCACGGACCGATGTGTCATGTGCACACGCTGCGTTCGATTCACGCGCGAGATCAGCGGTACGGCAGAATTGCAAGTTACCAATCGCGGTAGTCACGAGGAAATCGACGTCTTCCCTGACATGCCATGCGATAACAAACTAGCTGGCAACGTGGTCGATCTGTGCCCGGTTGGTGCGTTATGCAGTAAGGACTTCCTGTACAAGAAACGCGTGTGGTGGCTAAAGAGTGCCAACAGCGTTTGCACAGGTTGCTCAACGGGATGCAGTATCCATGTGGACGAGAACGACGACAAAGTGTATCGCCTGAGACCTCGCGACAATCCGCTGGCTCAAGGCCACTTCATGTGCGATGAAGGTCGCTTTGGTTTCAAGTACATCCACGACGAGCGGCGTTTGCAGAATCCAAAGCTGTCCGACTCTTTCGCCTTGGCGGCATCGTCAAGCAAGCCATCGAAGACGAACGGCTCCGGTGACTTGAATTTTGCGGACCCATGGGTCGACGTCCTGTCGGTCACTCGCTCTAAGATCAAAGAAGCGATAAAGACAGACGCGCGAGGTTTCGTTGCCGTTCTTTCGCCATTCATGTCGGTCGAAGAAGCGTACTTGTTGGCTGGCTATCTGAAGGGCTTGGACAAAAAGGTTCGGCTGGTTCTAGGGCGAGTCCCGGTCGTCGGAAGCGATGACAAGTATCCCAAGGGTCCCAAGGGAGAGTCGCCCGCCACGGAGAAAGTGAAGTTCACGATCCGATCCGAAAAGTGCCCTAACCGACTCGGCGTGGAAGCCATCCTTCGTCATTTTGAGGGAGAGCTTATTACCCTTGAGCAGGCAGTTGCTCGTGCCGATGCAACGGCATGGTATTTCGTCGGAGGCTACAACCTGGGATGGGTTACCGAATCGATAGATCGGGCGGTCGGAAAACCATCACTGCTGATCGTTCAAGATATATTCGCGTCACCGCTTAGCGAGCGGGCCGATATCGTTCTCGCTTCCAGTTCGTTTGCAGAACGGGATGGGACCTACGTCAACTACTCTGGACTCGCCCAGGCGGCCAGCGGTGCTGTTCGCTGTCCCGGCGATGCCAGAGCCGATGGACGCATTTTGATGGAGCTTGCCGAACGCAAAGGACTCTTCAACGCGATAACGTTAAGGAAAGAAATCGGCAAGTCAGTACCCTCCTTGGTCGCCCTGTCCGCCGGAGATTTGGGCGAACACGGTGTCAAAATCTCGATGGCGAGAGAGCCGATTTATTCCTAACGGATGATTGATCCAAGTCGCATTACGACTCATAACAAAACCAACACTAACCCTAAAACCAAACCGATCCATGTTCGACTACCTCAAGCAAATTTGGCCAACTCTCTGGCCAACCCTGGCTGCCATTGGCGTCATCCTCGCCTTTGTGCCGTTGATTGGATTGTATAGTACTTTTGTTGAACGCAAGTTGGCCGCGTACGTGCAAGACCGAGTTGGGCCAAATCGGGTCGGACCCTTTGGGCTCTTCCAAGCTATCGCGGACGGGATCAAGATTTTCCTCAAAGAGCAAGTCATTCCCGATCACGTCTATACCTTTCTGTATTTTATCGCGCCAACGTTTAGTTTGATGACCGCCATGTTCGCGTTGGTCGTCATGCCTTTTGGCCCGGTTCCAACGGAATACACCGGCGGCTTCCGGTTCGTAGTGGCTCCAGGAATCGACATCGGAATCATGATGATGATCGCTATCAGTTCGCTCTCGGCTTACGGTATTATTTTGGGTGGATGGGCTTCCAACAACAAGTACTCGCTATATGGCGCCATCCGATCGTGTGCCCAGTTCATCAGCTATGAAATCCCGTTAGGTCTTTCCATCATTGGAGTGATTGCGGCTGCAGGTTCGCTCAACATCGAGCAGATCGTTGCAACCCAGGGTGGAGGTTTCTGGAATTGGAACATTTTCTGGCAACCGCTGGCGTTGCTGGTATTTTTTACAAGTGCATTAGCCGAAACCAACCGACTGCCGTTCGATTTGCCGGAGTGTGAACAAGAGCTTGTCGGTGGTTTTCACACCGAGTACGGCGGGATCAAATTTGTATTGTTTTTCCTGGCGGAATACACGCACATCGTGACAGTGAGTTTTTTGACGGCTTTATTGTTTTTCGGCGGCTGGCATTTCCCAGGTTTGACAGGGCCGGTGGATGGCACGGTCGTTGGCATGTTGCTGCGAGCGTTTGTGCTGGTCTCCAAGGTCACGATGGTGGTCATGTTCATCATGTTGCTGCGTTGGTCATTGCCACGATTTCGCTTTGACCAGTTGATGGGCTTGGCATGGAAGGGGCTCATTCCGCTTGGACTGCTGAACCTGCTTTGCGTGGCCGTAGTGCTCACGCTGGACTTGCCGAAACATTACCTTGCGTTCACTGCTTTGTTTTTGGTCGCGGGATCCATGATCAGCGCGCGACACTTGCAGTTGACGATCAATAGACCACGTTCCGAAGGTCGACCATCGACCGGTGTGAATCTGACTGAGAGCGCGATATGACAACCAAGAAGTCTAAAACCGTAAAGTGGGGCGAGGAGCCTAAGCTCGGCTGGATAGATGCCATGTATTTGCCAGCGATTGCATCGGGACTCGCAACGACCTTGCGTCATGTTTTCGCAGGAAAGGTAACCACGCGACAGTATCCCGAAGTGGAACCTGAGATTTCGCCCAACTATCGTGGCGTCCATCGACTCAACCGCGATGAAGAAGGACGAGTCAAGTGCGTGGCCTGTTACATGTGCCAAACAGCTTGTCCGGCCAACTGCATCGAGATCATCGCAGCCCCAGCCCCAAAAGACGATCCGCACTGGCAGGATCGAGATAAGTTCCCGCAGACGTTTACGATCGACGAGCTTCGGTGTATCTATTGTGGCATGTGCGAAGAAGCCTGCCCGGTCGATGCGATCGAATTGACGAGTATTTACGATCTCACAGGCTACACACGTCAAGAACTGGTCTTTGACAAAGAAAAACTGCTCTCTATTTTCGACGAAACGTCCAAAACGGGGAAAGATCCCGTCCGAACCAATCGCGGCGCACTTGGCCCGGCTTCCGAAGAAGCGGCAACAGCATCACAAGGCCCACCACCTCCGGGTCGGGGCAGTCACGGGTAGTCACACCACTTTCCTCAATTCAATATGAACCTACTTATTCATCTACTACCTACGGCGAGTTTGGCTGATTTCATGCCAAACTTTTTGATCTTAGCGCAGTCGTTAACGGAGGCCCCAAGACAGCCAGTTCTTACGCAGGCTGTTCTTACCAAGGCGGCGTCCGCTTCCTGGACCTTGTCCATGCTGATTCCAATCGTACTTGGGGCCGCGGGGTACCTACTGATTCAACATGGGGTAGTAAAATCCCAGGCCTTCATTGCGGCGGGTGTGTGTGCTTTCGTCTTAGCCGTAGGAATGGCCATCGGATTCACACCTGGAACATTCGAATCTTATATGTTGATTGGTTTTTGTGCTTTGGCCACCGGCGGTGGAATCGGATTTTTGGTGGCACGTGAGCCTGTCTATGCCGCCCTTGGATTCGCAACGGCGGTGCTTTCGGTTTGCGGTGTGCTCTTTATGCAGTCCGCTTTGTTCATCGCCGCGGCCACCATGATTGTGTACGCCGGAGCCACGATCATCATCTTTTTGTTCGTACTGATGTTTGCACAGCAAACGGAATTGCGAAACTACGATGTGCAACTAAGCAACCCATTGGTCGCAGCGACGATCGGTGCGATTCTGCTAGCCACCATTACGATGTGTGTTACCGGCGAGAACGCCATTCTGCCATTGCGACAGGATGCAACTCGCGAAATGAGCGCTGCTGATCTGCCAGACAACTTGAGATCGGAAGCTGGCAAAGAAGCCGCAAAACGTCTGGACGTGATCGATCCAGGTTTGCGATTCGTTCCAGGATCGACTGCGGGCTTAGGACGTTCCTTGTACACCGACTACCTCATTGCCGTCGAACTAGCAGGCACAGTCCTGTTGGTTGCAACGATCGGAGCGATCGCCTTGGCACAGCGATCCACGGAGACTCAATCGTGAACGAAACACTGACTCAAAACTTGCTCGTCTTCGGGGGTGTTCTCTTTGTCATCGGCATGGTTGGATTCCTAACCCGCCGATCGTTGATTTTGATGTTCTTATCTTTGGAAATGATGCTGTCGGGTGTGAGTGTGAACTTGATTGCCTTTTCTAGACACCATCAAAATTATCAAGGACAGATCCTCGCCATTATGGTCCTGACCATCGCGGCCTGCGAAGCGGCAATCGCCTTAGCATTGGTGGTCTCGTTGTATCGCCGCAAACAGACACTCGACATTGCGGAATGGGACGAACTCAGCGAAACGCTGATCCCCAAGGTTGTTGACGCTCCTGCCACGCTAACCGAACCTCACATGGAATTTCCCAAACTGACCCCGGCTGGATTGGACCCATTGTCGCGTCCAATTTATGAAAAGTTCGATGCGCAATCGAACGCGAACGGTGAACGTGTGAAAGCAGAAACGTTGGAGGCTGGAACACATGCTTAGTCTTTTTGCCTGGATGGTTCCGCTCGCTCCGCTGGCTGGTTGCATAACGTGCGCGATGCTGGCGTTTCGCGGAGATCGGAAGATTGCGCACTTGCCAGCGATCATCTCGCTACTTTTTGCAGCCTTGTTCACCATCTGTTTGATGGTCTTCGGCGCTCAAGGAGACAAAGGTGCGGTTTTTCCTGGATACCGCTATTTCAACGTTGGCAGCTTGACACTGGATATCTCGCTCAAGGTCGATACGTTGTGTCTGTCGCTGCTGACGGTGGTTACCTGTATTTCCGCTATGATTGCAATCTACTCTCGCGACTACATGCGGGATGATCCTGGATACGCTCGCTACTATGCCGTTTTCTGTGGATTCGTTTTTTCCATGACGATGTTGGTGTTGTCCAACAATCTGCTAATGCTCTATGCATTTTGGGAAGGAGTCGGAACCTGTTCTTACTTGCTGATCGGTTTTTGGTTTCGCAAGCCGAGTGCGGCCCGTGCCGCCACCAAAGCGTTTTTGGTGAATCGAATCGCCGACTGTGCTTTTCTTCTGGGGATCCTTCTGCTTGCGTTCGCGGTAGGCAATGTCGAGGGTGCAGAATCAAGTTTCTTTGCACGACTGAACTTTGACAATATCTTCAATGCCGTTCCGCATATTGCCGTCCACAATCTTGAACTACTCACAACGATCGGCTTCCTGTTGATGATAGGAGCGATTGGTAAATCCGCTCAGTTCCCTTTCCATGTTTGGTTGCCCGACGCGATGGAGGGGCCAACGCCAGTATCCGCGTTGATCCACGCAGCTACGATGGTTACGGCTGGCGTCTATTTGATGGCTCGACTGTCTCCTTTGTTAGAACTAACCCCATCGGTATTGAGCACGGTCGCTTGGCTGGGAGGTATCACGGCATTCATTGGGGCCTGGATGGCTTTATTTCAGACAGACCTCAAGCGAGTGCTGGCGTATTCCACAGTAAGCCAACTCGGCTATCTTTTCATGGCCTTGGGCGCTGGGGCCATCAAAGAATTGATGGTTGTGGCTGTCGTGGCCGCCATGTTCCATTTGGTAACACACGCGTTTTTTAAGGCACTGCTTTTCCTATCGGCTGGCAATGTGATGCATGCGATGGGAGATGTTATCGATATGCGTCGATTCGGAGGACTCCGCAAAGTACTTCCAAAGACCAACATTTTGTTCTTGATTGGTGCGGCGGCCTTGGCTGGCTTACCACCCTTTGCAGGCTTCTTCAGCAAGGATGGAATCTTGTCCGTGTTGGCACAAGCCAGTACAGATGGAGAGTATGGAAATCAGTTCAAGGTACTGCTAGTGCTTGGTTTTGCGACTGCACTCATGACGGCGATTTATACCTCGCGAGCTTACTTCGGTACGTTCTTGGGCAGCGAGAAATTGCCCGAAGAAGCAGGTCATCACGCCCACGAAGCCTCGAACGTAATGCTTGCACCTATGGCTGTATTGGCCGTGGGTGCGATCTTGGTCGGGATGCTGCTCGGTCCGACGCATGGGATCAGCAACTACTTGCAACAAACACATGAACTCAGCAGCCACGCGGAGCATCATGAAGAACTATGGGTCATGGTTGCATCGGGATTGCTTGCGGCGATTGGCATCGCTATCGGTTACGCTTTATCGAAGGCGGGTCCGAGCAAAGCCACGACTGGGCCGATGGTCACGCTGGCTGACCTTGGCCGCAATCGCTTGTACATCGACTGGCTCTACAGCGTCGCAATCGTCGCACCCTTGGAGTGGTTTGCGAGAATGCTAGGTTGGTTGGACGAACACATCGATTCGATGGCAATGCAAATTGCGTCGTTTCCGAGATTATTTGGCCTGATTGGACAACGCGTACAAAACGGCCGTGTACCTGGTTACAGCTACATGACCGCGTTTGGAATTGCTGCCCTGGCTGTTTGGATCGCTACTCGATAATTTTCCGAAACTCATGACCTTCATCATTCCACTCTTAATCTTATTGCCCCTCGCTGTTGGGCTTGGGATCTTTCTTGCCGGAAAAAAAGGCGAAGCATTGGTCGGCACGGCTCTCTGCGCTGCCGCCTTGGTTTTGGTATTGAGTCTTGCGTTGGTTGGACAAGTCTACTCTACGGTTGGTGGGGAGGATTCCGCCGACAGCTCGACGATCGTGCCACGTTTGGCCTATGCTCCCGATTGGCTGCAAGTCCACTTGCCTGTCTTAGTGGTGGGTCACCGGGTTCGATGGCAACTTCAGTTTGGCGCGGATGGAATCGGCGCTTTGCTCGTACTGCTCACGGGAATCGTTGGTCTAGTGACGATGAGCCTCGCGACGTTTCAGATCAAAGAACGATTGCATCAATACCTTGCCTTGATGCTCATAACACAGTCGATGTTGCTGGGCGTATTTCTATCTATGGACTTGCTTTCGTTCTATCTGTTCTTTGAAGCGGTTTTGCTGCCGCTGGTCCTACTCATCAATGGCTGGGGAAATCGTGCCGAGTCGCTCAACGCCTCCCGCAAATTCCTTCTGTATACCTTGGTTGGCAGTGTGCCGATGGTGTTGGGTCTGATAGGACTGGCATTGAACTCGGCCACCCCTGACCGAGCATCGACCGTGTCCCTCCAAGTGCTTTCCTCCATCGCAAGAGAAACTCAATTGGCTGCCATTGGTTCGGTAGCCAACGATTCGCCGAGCGCAGTCAGCGCGCTTGCTGCGAAAGAGCAATGGATCGTTTGGCTATTGTTGTTGGGGTTTGGTATCAAGCTCGCGATCTTGCCTTTGCACACTTGGTTGCCGACTACTTACGCGGTGGCCCATCCCAATACGACTGCTCTCATCGCATCGGTCGTTGCAAAACTCGGAGTCTTCGGCATCATTCGAATTGTCATTCCCTTAACGCCACTCGCCTTGAGTACGTACGCACAAATGCTATTCGGTGGACTGGGTGCGTTGGCAATCGTCTATGGAGCGCTGGTAGCCTTGTCTCAAACCGACTTAAGACGCGTGCTGGCATTCAGTTCGCTCAGCCACGTTGGCTTCATCACGCTTGGGTTAATGTCGATGAACACCGAGGGGCTGACAGGTGCGACGGTTCAGATGTTCAATCACGGTATTATTACTTGCGGGATGTTCTTGATGCTCGCAATGCTTGAGCAACGGCGAGGCAAGATTTCATTGGCCGAACAAGATCGTGGGTTAGCTGCCGTATATCCTAGACTCGGCGTCATGTTGGTGTTCTTTACTTTGGCAGGTGCAGGCCTACCTGGCCTGAATGGCTTTGTAGGCGAGGTGCTCGCCATGACAGGCATGATTCGCGTCTCGGGAGTACTTACTGGAGTTGCCGTTCTGGGGACCGTCCTGGGAGCTTGGTACGGACTGCGAATCGTTCAGCGACTGCTCTTTGGAAGCGATGGCCATTCGAATAGCAAAGTAGCCATAGGATTATCGGGCGATATCGGGTTCAGGGAGTTTTCGCCGTTGGTGGCGATGGCGGCAGTCTGTCTGTTCATCGGCGTGCGACCTCAAGACACCATTAGACTGATCGAAAAGGACATCGCACGCATCGCCATCGTTTCGGAACCGATCGCTAAGGCGATCCATCCGGAAATCGACCAGTTCGTAGCCCAAGTCCAACCTTAGCAATGTCGCCTTTCGTTCCGCGAAAGCCGCGTCTCCCGCAACAACTTAGAAGCCTGAACTTACTGTGGATACACTCGAAACCTTAAAATCCTCGCTGACGCTAATGGCGCCCGCGATCACGTTGATCCTCGGTGGTTCTATCGTGATGGCAGCGTCGCTCGTGTTGAAGCCGGGACCTGCACGAGATGTGCATGGTCAACGCACGGCCCTAGCTGTCATTTCGCTGTTCATCCTGGGATTTGCCGCAATGTTGGGGATGATGCGGAATGTTCCGGCCGAACTCGGCCAAGGCTTGTTTCGGTTCGACAGTACCGCTTTGGCATCCGAACGACTCGCGTTGTTGGGTGGTTTGATCCTTATCTTGATGTCTTGGTCAACGGCACCGAGAGCCAATCTCGGCGAGTATTATGGTTGTCTGCTGATTATTATCGGAGCCATCCCGGTAGTGGGTGCATCGAACGATTTGGTATCCCTGTTTCTCGGCTTGGAACTCATTAGTATTCCGACGTACATCATGCTTGGGATCTCCAAAGGGGACAATGCGGGCTCGGAAGCGACGATCAAGTACTTTTTGTTAAGTGCATTCGCGTCCGGTTTTTTCTTGCTCGGTGTCAGCTACCTGTATGGTTTTGCTGGCTCGACGAATTTGCAAGTGATTCAGAGCAGTTATGCATCCGGAGGAAAGCTGGTGTCGTTCGCTGTGGTATTGGTCATGTGCGGCTTGGCGTTTCGAATCACGGCCGTACCCTTTCACTTCTATGCTCCCGACGTTTTCGAGGGGACAAGTTTAACGCTGGCTGGCATCATGAGTTACCTGCCAAAGGTGGCTGGTTTCGTCGCGTTGATTCGAGTGTTGGGCACTGGTCTGGGGACAGAAGCGATCGCAGTCGTGGTGCCGGTACTATTCGTGTGTGCGGCTTTGACGATGGTGGTAGGCAATTTCATGGCGTCCGCTCAGAGCAGTCTTCGACGTTTGTTGGCTTACTCTAGCGTTGCACATACCGGCTACTTGTTGCTCGCATTGACAGCGCTGCTTAGGCAAAACGCCGAACCGAATGTGCTTTTCTCTTACCTTGCGGCTTATGCCGCCATGACGCTTGGATTCTTCGCATGTTTGGGTGAGATTGAAGCGGCGGGTGGCAAGACGCAGCTCATTGGCGATTTGTCCGGCATGTTTTATCGTCGCCCTGCAGCATCGATTGGGATGACAGTGTGTCTGATCAGTCTCATAGGATTGCCGCTCACGGCAGGGTTTTGGGCGAAGTTCCTGGTGTTTATGGGGACGGTTGCTGCGGGGACCAAGGATCCTTGGTCGATCGCCATGGGTGTGCTAATGGCATTCAACGCGGTCATCGCGGCGGGTTATTATTGGCGAGTGCTGAGTAAGCTGTTTGAAAGGAGCGACGCCTACGTACCGTTGCGAGTGTTTCGTCCAAGTTTGTTTATGGCCTATACCATCTGCGTGGTCTTGACCTTGGTATGGTTCTTTGTGCCGGCGGTAATGTAGGATCCGTGGCGGATGCTGCCAGCATCCGAGCCGAAGTTGATAGCAGCCTCGGGCACAGATCGACCAAATGAGCCGGGAAATCAAAACGTGACTGTGCGTCCAATTGTTGAGCAAGACGTGTCAAAGACGAGGGGCAATTTGAAATCTACCTATAAACTGGGTGGCACGCTCTGAGGTACGAAGGGCGTGGTGAATCGCTAGCTAGAGCCATTTGCTACACTTCCCACGCCCATCGCTAATCGCTTTGGGCGTGCCACACGGTGGCTTGGCCTGGTAGTCTTCTGTCTGCAGTTCGTCGCAGACGCTAAGCCGGCCGGTTGGTTGAATTGCACTATGCCTATTCAAGTTAGCCTGCGGCCTTAGAATCTCTGATCGCCAGGATCTGGCTCACTTCGGTCCGGCCTTGGCCTTGTTTTTCTTCCCTTCTGGAGGTGATGCAAGCCCATCTTCTGGCTGATTCCAAAGACGGTAGGGATCGTTTAGGCGACGCATTTCACTTAGAAGGTGGGCCTCCATTTCGGCAAGCTTTGAGGCGTGCTTCGGATCGTTTGCGAGATTGGTCAATGCTGGGTCGTTTTTGCGGTGTTCGGCCACAAACTCATGCGGATTGGTGGCCAGGTTGAATAGCTGCGTTTCATGAACGGCGCCGTCTAGCACATCGTATTTGATGAGCTTCCAGTCCCCTTTCTTGACACATCGCATGCCTGGTTTGGTACCGCCGCAGTAGACGCCATAAAGGACATCGCGAACAGTCGTTTGTTTGCCCTCCAGTACTGGCTTGAAGCTAATTCCCTCGTTGCTTGGAGGAGCAGGGATGCCCACAATGTCGCAAAGGGTGGCGACGGTGTCTAACAAGTAAATATTGCCGGGGACACGGCTACCGGGCTTGATGCCTGGCCCTTTCACAATCAAGGGAACGCGCCACGTGTGTTCGTAGAGGTTTTGTTTCCCTTGCAAGCCGTGTCGGCCAATGGCGATGCCGTGATCGGCGGTGTAGAAGACGAAGGTGTTCTCCAGTTCCCCCATGGCTTCCAACTTTGCGAGCACGCGTCCCACTTGAATGTCAATGGCCTCGCTGCAGGCGAACTCTCGCCCCAATTCGTTACGGATCGTGCGTTCATCCCGCTTTTCCCATACGCCGCTGACGGTGGTTTCATCGCGCAAGCCGGGATGACCATGTGCGAATGGATGTGCTGGCAAATAGTTAATGGGCAGTTCGGGCTGCTTGGGATTAGCGGGAGGCAAGTTCGTCTGGTCGATATGATTTACAGCACCGTATTTTTTCAAAAGTTCTGGGCGGCCGTCGCGAGTGTCATGCGGATGGGAGAAGCCGAAGTAGATCAGGAATGGGTCGGCATCCTTTGTGGCTTGACGGTCATTGAGGTAGTTCATGACCTGGTCGCCATGCCAAGGGCTACCGGTTTCATCCGTGGGACCACGTTTGCTGGCATCATGGCGGACATTGAACTGTTTGTTAGCTCCTTCGTAGGAGTTGCCTTGTTTGCAAGTGCGCATGGTGTCATAGCCAGCCCGATTGAAAACCGCGGCCAAGGTGTTTTGGTCAAGGTTTGGCGGGCAGTATTTTTCTGCTTCTGGCGCAATGGGCAAATGCCACACGGTGCGGCCGCTCATGATCATATGGCGAGATGGAGTACAAACCGCGCCGACAAAAGCCCCCATGTGATGTGCCGCGTCAAAAACCATGCCCTGTTCCGCAAGCTTGTCGATGTTTGGCGACTGAAGGGCCGATCGCGGATTATAGAATTGGAAGTCGAATGGAGATTGATCATCGACCAGGATGAACAGGATATTGGGGCGCCGAGTAGAGGCTTTGAGTTTCGCTGGTGCGACGGTGGCAAGTGACGAGCGAATCTTATCAGCGACTTGGGCTGCGAGTATTTTGTAGCCGTCCTCTTTGAAATGGACGTTTCCTTTCCCAGCGAAGGTATCGGGTGTGAAACTCTTTGACGTTGCATGCAAGTCGTTGATGGGGATACCAAACTTGGTCATCACTTTGGCGGCGACTTCGTTGTACTTGATGTCGTCACCAACGAAGCGTCCCTCTTCGCCATCTGGTACTACCGTGGTGTTCGCCCAGATCAATGCAGCACCAGTCTTTTTGAGTCGCTGAACGAGAATCTCAAGATTTTTTTCATACTGATCCAGGCTTGTACTGATGGTTCCATTGATCTTGTCCCTTCGTCCCTGTGTCTTGGAATCAGGATGGCGGTAACAAAGATCGTGCAGACCCCAGTTGAAGTGAATAACATCCCATTTGGTTGTCCCGATCCACTCATCGATATTCTTCAGACCGTTTTCGGTCGGCCCGCCGTTGCCTTTGTTGTGAACAACGTGGGCTTCGACCAGCAGCGTCTGTTTGACGTGCGGGGTATAGCCGATGGAAATGGAATCGCCGATGATCAAAACTTTCGGAGGCTCTTTCGTCTGCGGTGAGTCGGCTCCAAGTGCTAGGAGGGAACTAAACAGGGTTAGCAATAAAGTGGTGATAGAAAGTTGTCGGATTTGGTTGGTCATCGGAGTTGCCTCTATGTTTTGGGGGATCGCCTTCGTCCTACAGTTTAGCTAGATGGTTCGGGCTTAGAAATCGGTGCGCGGGATTTTGGAGTGCTGGGATTCATTCCAGCTGCGAGGCTAGATTAACAAGGACGCGGGTGTAACTCAGTTGGTAGAGTGATAGCTTCCCAAGCTGTATGTCGAGGGTTCGAATCCCTTCACTCGCTTTTTGGTGTCCATCAACGAATCGCAAGGCGCACTGACCGGTGGCAATGAAGGCCCGCTCGACGAACTTTGCCAGCGTTACCTCAAGCACATGGGCAAAGAGTCGTTTTACGAGTTAATGTAAGTCTGATTCGACTTCGCCTTCCACCGCAACGTAAACCTTAGCAATCGCATTAAATGACTCCCACACAAGCACGCTACTTGGCGTTCATCCAAAAGTACGTTGAATCGTTTGTGCCTTTATTCACGTTCGAAGCAAGGCTCTACGACGGCCCGTTTGGAGAGGAACATCGAAAACAACTGTGCATACGCCATATCGAGATTCGCTCAGACCAATACTTGAGCGACCTCCACAATATTCTTTTCGAAGCTTTCGGGATGCAGGACGATGCGGAGTACGAGTTCAATATCGGAGGAAACAAACGGTTTGCTAGGGAGTCCAAGCACTTCGGATTGCCTGAGTCTCAAGACAAGCGAAAGAAGTTTCTCGGGAGGTCAGAATCCTATCACGGTAATGTCAGGATGACCCAGATTGGCGATCTTGGCTTGAAGCTTGATCAAGTCTCGGGCTACTGTTTCGAATTTGAACAAGATTGGTATTACTTTCTTTGGTTTACCAAAATCGACAAGGCCATCGAAACGGTCCAATACCCCCGCGTCACTCGTAAGCAAGGCAAATCGCCACCTCAACATTCTTAGCTCGGGATATTACGAAAGCTCTAGAACCGTCGGCCACTTCCAGTCCAACTACGGTTTTCAGCCGAGAAGTTGCAAAGCTTCCTTGCGAACTAACGAGAGTTGCTCGCTTAGTTCTGCCAACGCCGCCAAATCGGCCCTTTCTTGCTCCGTAATATTTTCCACCCACTGTTGAGGTGCATCGAACGTTGCGGCTATCATTTCTCTCGATTCTGCGCGAGTTCGAACACACACGATTCTCTCTACAGCGAATCGGCGCATGCGGGATGATTGTTTTTCCAAGCCTCGAATCTTGCCCAGATTGCCAATGCGGACGAAGGCAATTCCAGAGATGCATCCAGCCTCGCTGCAATGACAAAGTGCCATCTGAAGGACGATGCGAGGGCTGTTAAATCCGCTGTCGCGGTTGGTTTTGCCGGTTGTCACATCTTCCGGATTCAAAGCGCGGCCTCCGAAAGCACCCTCACTAGCCCTGGGGACACCACTTATTTTTTGGGGGGTGGTTGCGAACAGGATTGGAAATTTTTATGCTGGGGTGACTCTGTACTGTCTTGTATCGGTCATGCGAAGGAGTAAATCATGGCGAGATTGGCTCGTGCTGAAATTTTGGACCCGTCGGAGATCGCTGCCGTTCATCTCATTGGAAAAACGGTCCGCTCAGGTCACGGCCAGACGTCGTTGCGACTTGGGACGATACCCAAGTTGCGATGCGTTGGTGGCAGTTGTGCCCGACTAGAAAAGTGAAACTTGAAATCAATGGAGAATGGGCCAAAACGCCAGCCGCCCCGACGGAATTCGAACTGAATGCGATCCGAAACGATCCGGTACGATTGGCTACTATTCGCCTCCGTTTGAGCGATCTTTCGTGGTGGATGCGGCTGCTGTGTCAGTACATCGCCATGCGAGCTAATGGAGAAGATGGCGACGGTCTTGGCAGGTTTTGGCAAGGACGCTACAAAGCCGTTCGAATTCTCGATGAGGAGTCGTTATTGGCATGTGCGGCCTACATTGATTTGAATCCAATTCGAGCTGACGTGGCCGAAACTCTTGAGCAAAGCGATTACACGTCCTTGCAACGCCGTGTTCAAGCTATTAAGGCAACTGCCTCAGATGCGGATTCGAGCGGGGACCTGCCTCCTGTCGTTGAATCTGCGGATCCTCCACGGACCGACGCGTTTCTTGCTCCCGTGTCGATCGATGAACGCAAGGATCCATTGGGACCACATGCTAGATCACTCGCTGGTTGCGAGTTGTTCGCTTCTACAACTCATGTGATCGGCCGCTGAGAAGCGGCCGAACGAGGATTAGTATCAGTTGAGTAGCGGCCGGCAGCTATCGCGAGCGAAACCAAAAGCCTTTCTTGGATGTGGTTGTCGGACGCGCAACTGCTGCGGATGTCGCCCCCGCGGCCGAACCTTCTTGTTGGCTCGATGTGGATGCTTGCCCACCGGTACCAAGTGGCGAGTCTGCTTGCTGACGCTCGAAATTATGTAATGCATTCGCGTCCATCCGATCTGCAGTCGTAATCAGCTGGCTATTGCCGTTTCGTTCGGCGACGGTCCGTAGGTGGTCAGCTCGTTGGCTACGTTGCTGCTGAATCCGCGCCCAGTTTTCCGAAGGGTTAGCGATGTGCTCCTGAGTTAGCGGTCGATTCTGCAAGGCAGCACCCGGGTCGACAAGTTTGGATACATGCACACTTCCCTCGCCTCGCACTACTCCAGCAGCAACTCCAGGTACTTGCGAGAGGCTTCGAGGAAGACCAACGTTTTGGCGGCCGTTCTGCTGCCCCACATTGAAACCGCTGCCGGAGCCGCTGGCTCCGACTTGGGTGGCTGCCCGGGAAGCGTTGGCCATGCCCGGGCCTGCCGCTGCTGCTGCATTGCCAGCAGCCACGCCAAGGCCTCTGCTAGCATTCCCGCGGCCTTGTGCGAACGCTGTGCAATCCATGCAAATGCAAGCACCGACGAAGCAAATTAACTGGGGCAGTTTTACTCGCATCACTTCAAATTCCTTACTACTGGCCGAATAAACAATACGGGGACGTTGCAGAGTTCGCACTTCATGATCCCCATCGCGATAGTTATCGGATTCGGCGTTAGTTTCGCTAGACTGTTTTTTTCAGGAGTTCCTCCAGTCGACTTGACGCCTGCACCTCGCCAGGGGTACAAGTCGTCAAGCGGTGGTCTCGATAAATGCTTACGGCTTCAAAAGTAGTTCGGAGATGCGCGATTGTTAAGTTTGCTGTGCCTGATAGTTCTAGCTCAGGTAGCCATCGAAACCACAGCCACGAAACGCTTGGGTGTTCTTGGCGAGTACACGTATGAGGTCGCAACCGCGGATAATTTATCCCCTCGCTCTGGCTTGATCGTTGATTATGCTCGATTGGATGCAGGAACATCGCTCGTGCCGCCGGTGGAGATTGTCGCCCCTGATGGTTACCTAACGCTTCCTTCCGTCGAAATGTCTAACAATGGAACGCCCATGCAGGGGCTGTCCCAAGACGAATTCAGCTTTCCGACCGCAACGCAAGAGGTGCCGTGGCATGCGGAGGATGCGACGTTACCAGCCACGCAGTTCGCTATGACATCGTTAACTCGACTGAACCAGCAGGGTTTAGGAATCACCAGCCTCGATTTGAGACATACTTGGCTACTGGGCTACGACGAGCGTTCACCGCTTAACATCACCCCAGGCATGGGCGTTCACCTCTGGTCCGGCCCGCAGACGCTGGATCTACCGCCGCAGGTGTACGATGTATACATGGATCTGCAATGGCAGCCTTGGAAGGGCGAAAAATCAGCATTGCTAATCGGTGCCACGCCAGGTCTATACGGTGATCTGAAACGCATCGACAATCAGACTTTCCAGTGGTCGGGCTGGTTCATCGGAAGCCGTCAGTTGGGACAGCGCTGGACCATACTCGGTGGCGTTGCTTATCTGCGCCAGTTGCAGTCCAACTGGTTGCCCATGGGAGGTGCGGTTTGGGCACCAAGTGATTCCACTCGAGCCGAACTTGTTTTTCCTCGCCCCCGACTTGCGCGACGCATCCACAGTACCGATCGTTGGACGACCTGGGGGTATCTGGCTGGGCAATTCGGGGGTGGAGCCTGGTCGGTGCTAGACAGTCCAGGACAAAATGTACTCGTCGGTTACAGCGATTTGCGGCTAGTGGGTGGCGTTGAGGGGTTTTCGCGTAGAGCTCATGAATGGCGGGCCGAATTCGGATACGTGTTTGCACGTGAACTGAGGATCAACTCCGTGCTGCTCGAAAAGCCTACCGACGCATTGCTAGTACAGGTTACCTTTGCGTTTTAAGTGGTCGCAGAATGTTGAACCGCCCACTCCCTCCGGGGTAGAGGCCTGATTTAGCAACCGTCACAATCACACTTTTGGATGCTCGAATGCCCTTTTCCAGTATAGTCGATTTATGTATCGCCCCTTCGGCTAGATCCATATGCGGAAGACGAAATTTGTTGATGCAACTTAACGCGCAGCGAGCACAAATTCGAGGCCGCAACAAGGGTGACAAAAAAACTTCTGGCCCAATTTCGTACTCGTACTCAGTGAAATGGCTCTCACGATGATTGGTCCCTATAAAAATAGGCGGTATAAAATACCGAAGACTTCAAGGTAGGCGTTGCCCCAAGCTTCTTCGCGGAGAAAGCCAGTGGGGAGATCAGGCGAGCCGATGAATGGGCGCAGGATCCAGCCCATTTGAATGCCGACAAAAGTGTAGATGGCCAACCACGTTCTTACCATCCACAGATGTCGAACATCGCGGACGATAAGCGGTTGATACAGGCGACGCAATAGGACTTGAACCGCCAGACTGGCCAAGCCAAACATAAGCCCATTGAAGACCAAAGCTTGGGAATAGGTTGCACCACATGCGTAACAAAACAATGTCAGAGGTCCGAATCCTGCGAGGACGATCGTTAAGGCTGCTTGGCAAGTCAGTAAGGCACGAATCGCTTGACCAAAATCGTCACGCAGACCCAGCATCGAGTTCGCTATATAAAAACTGGGTAAACTCAACAGGAACGTTGCGACTAACAAAATTGGGACCTTGGTGGCTGAATAAAGCATCTGCCATGGTCGAATGTCGGCAATCGACTCTGCATAGCTTCCCATGACGGCGCCGTAAGCAAGTCCGCAAACAACCATCAAACACACGATTCCAGCGAGCAGCTTTTTCGGCTTCTTGGTAGCAAGAGTTTCAATTCGCCCGTGAAGCACTTCATCCATCAACCAAAAGGTCTGACGGGGAATCGATTCAATGTAAGATAGTGCCGACATAGGGTTTCAAAGCAAGGAATCGTTGTTTATTCACCCGTGAAAAGCATGATTAGCATATGAAATACGGCTTGAAAGAAGTTTCCGGATCGGTCGCGGAACCATGAAAACTCCATGTCGGGTGAACCGATAAACGGCCGCAGGACCCAACTCATTTGTGCACCGACCACTGCGAATACAAAAACCCAAACTCGGAAAATTGCGTATGCAGCGGAGGATGTCGAGGTCCTAATCGCTAAGGGAGCCGCTTTCGGCACCGTCTGAATTTCTATGTGTGAAGGAGTTTCGGCAGCAGCTTGTTCGGACTGTTCGAGCATCCGACTACTGCCGATTCGCATGTGGCGATTCAGCATCTTGAGCAAGTACCCCAATCCCAGGCCGCCCGCGATGGAACATAACGCAACGACCAATAAAAGAATGAATCGATGCCCGGCTCGTCCGCCAGGCGTGCTGAACGCAAAGAAGACTATGATTGGCCCAAGGGATGCCAACACAGCGACCATTACGGCGATCGACGCGACAAGCAAACGCAAAGCCGCAAGTATATTCAACTTCGACCCCATCAATGCATTGAAAACATAGAGTGAGGGAAACGTTACGAGTAGTGTCAGATAGAACAGAAGCGGCGCCTTGACGGTCGAGGCTAGCAATTGCATCCATCCATCCCTAGGAACTTTGGCTGATACCGCAGTAAACGAGCCGATCGATGCACCGAATATTGCGGCCAGAACTATCGACATGATCAGAACTTGTACGATTGGAAAATCGATTGATCCTTCGGAGTCGTTCCGATTTTTGCGTAGATCGCCTCGAAGTAAAGTATCAATACTGGCGAGCCATGAAATCATCGCAAACCGTTCCTATCCTGAGTTGGAGCCAACTTTAGTTTACCTCCAGCATAGTTTGTGTTGTGCTTCGGGCCAAACTTATATTTTGCTCGGGCTAGCAAACCGATCCTGCCTATCGGCGATTACAATAGTTGTACAGTAGTTGGCTGCCTCGTTACGGCAACTGCGTGTGGCTTAATCGTTTTGTTGCTACTACGTTAAACCGCAGAAACGCCTGGAGGGCCCAGGTTTTTTCGTGAAAACATCAACGAATCTTAATCAAGCTTTGCTTGATTGAGGGTTAGTTGTTCCTTTTTTTAAAGCGATGAAGATGCGTTGGATTTTAAAGCAGACTACGAGCCTCAGCCTAGTGATCGCGGTGTCATGGACAAGTCTTTCCGTGATGGCCCAGCACAATCATGACGGTCATGGTGCTTCCAAAGTGGAGGCCCCCAAGATCTTCTTGGACAAGAGTCCGAAGGTCGTTGAGTATCAATTGAAGCGGCTCACCAACGAACAACTGCTGTTGGTAGAACGGCAAAATGACGATCCCAAGTACGTTCCTGTACATTCTGCGATTGCAGCAAGGCCAGGGCTTTCGCTAGCCGATCGCAAGAACGCGGTCGAATCTTTGATGCAAATTCAAAAAACGTCTCTGGTTGCGGAAGTCATAAAGGTACTGGACAAACTCGAAGAGTCGGGTGACAGCCTGCGCATTGCCCGCGAACTCGTTCAGATCATGGGTTCGCAATCGAAAGAGCAGTTGTCAGCTCAGTCCGAAATGCTGATTCAAGCCCTCGATGGAAAGTCAGGATATGCTCGCCGAGCAGCTTGGGCATCGATATTATTATGGGTTGAATCCGAGGCCACTTGGTCCGAATGGGTCATTCAAAGCGAACAACGCAAATTAGACTTTTTATCCGCGATTCCATGGATAGGGGCACAAGACAAACGCAACTCGCTTCGGTCCCAGGTGGTTCGTCTGATGATGGAAGACAAATCGGTAGATGTCCAAGTTGTTGCGATCAAGGCGTTAACGACGATTGACTCGGAGGCAAGGGATTCGTTCGCGAAACTAGCGACCCTGTTTCGGATGGAAGCATTGCAGCAGACAGTCATCCATGCTTTGCTCAAAATCCCCATGTCAGAACGAGATCTGCAACTGAGCGCTTCGCTTGCCAAGGAACTTGTCAGCATGGCTGAGGCGACGCCTCCCGCAAATCGAACCGAGGATGGCTTTTTAGATGCCATCCAGTTGGTAGATGGATTCCTACCGCAATTAGAGCCAGGAATCGCCAAAGAATATCGGAAACGATTGGACGCAGTCAGTGTTCGAGTGATTCGCATGGCTACGGTTATCGAAGAAATGCGATATGACCTCAAGTACTTTGCCGTCGAAGCTGGACGGCCGGCGCAGCTCATTCTCAAGAATGAGGATCTCATGCCTCACAACTTGGTTATCACCACGCCTGGCAAGCTCAAGGAAATCGCGATGCAGGCGGCAAACATGGCGCCAGACGATATTCCAAACGGGAAGCAGTATGTTCCCAAGAATCAAGATATTCTGTTTGCGACTGGTATGGTAGCTGCCAACAAGCAAGAAAGTTTAACGTTCACCGCTCCGCTGGAACCAGGCGAGTATCCGTATGTGTGTACCTTTCCTAACCACTGGATGCGAATGTATGGAGTGATGGTTGTAGTCAATGATCTTGACGCATGGCTGAAAGATCCGCAAACGCCTAAAGATCCGATTGGCAACAATCGATCCTTTGTAAGGAATTGGAAGCTCCACGATTTAGAATCGGAGATAGACGCGGGGACGCGGGGCCGCTCGGATGAAATTGGGGCGCGTATTTTCCAAGAAGCCACTTGTGTGCAATGCCATCCCATTGGGACAGGTGGTCGCAATATCGGACCATCACTCACTGATGTTGCCACTCGATGGAAGAATGATAAAGTAGGAATACTGCGAGAAATCTTGGAACCGTCGCACAAGATCGATCCGAAGTTTGCGTCGTATTCTGTTTTGACCGAGGATGAAGTCGTCTACTCAGGAATCCTGATGGAAGAAACCAAGGAATCCATCTCGATCCTTTCCGGTGCCGATCAAAAAGTACCGAAGGTAATCTCTCGCAAAGAGATTTCTACCATGGTCAAGTCATCCCTTTCGTTAATGCCCAATGGACTTATGGACCAATACACTCAGGACGAGATCTTTGAGTTACTTGCCTATTTGCTCAAGCAGAAACAATAGGTTCATCTCCACGAAAAAAGTAGTCAAACTTGCTATCGCAGCGAAACGATGGATGTAGAATGTAATTTCTTTCCTAGATGACTTAATGCCCAATGGAAGCGGTAGACTATGCCCAGCTTGTTTGTCGGTCTCCATCGACCGTTTTGCCTCTTTCCGATGTTGGGAATCTGCCTGGCTGCAACTATCGTGTGGAGCCTGGACACAGCCCAGGCACGACAACCAAGTCGCGATCCGATTCGATTGACCCACGGTCCGATGCTGGGCAAACCTACGGCAAATTCGATGGTCGTTTGGGGACGCACCTCCGAACCAAGCGAATTTACGGTGCACTACGGCACCCATCCAGATCGACTCGAACAAGTTAGCCAGCCTGGAGCGACCGCCATCGAGCGAGACAATACCGGTACGGTCAAGTTGCTATTGTTACGGCCCGAAACACGCTACTACTACCAAGTTTGGGTCAACGAGCGACCACACGGCTTGCCGGGATCGTTTCTGACTTTGCCTAGCAAAGAATCTTCCAGAAACGACGAACACAACCCAAAAGGACTATTCAACTTTCGTTTCCAAATCGGCTCGTGCGCGAATCAGAATCCGCTCAATGGTGCCGGGCACCGAGCGACCACGTACGAACATCTCAACCATGACTGGGCCGACAAAGTTCACTTTCACATCATGAACGGGGATTGGCTGTACGAAGAACTGCGAGTCTACCCTCCTGAAGCTTGGCGATTGGTTCAAGGCGTGAGTCAGTTTCCTTGGGTCGTCGATGTCATGCCCACGATTGTCGGCGTTTGGGAGAACTACAAGTTGTACCTAAGCCGCGGCGTGGAACTGGCAAAATGGCATCGCCATGTCCCCAGCTACTTCACCTTCGACGATCACGAACTGGTCAACGATATCTGGGGTTCCGGAGAAGCCGGTAAACGACACCGCCGAACCGTCTTCCGCGATATCGGGACCCAAGCTTGGTTTGACTATTTGGGCTGGGCCAATCCGATGGAACACGAACATCCCATCCATATCGGCAAGGCATCGATGAAGGCGGGAAGCGACCTGTTGGTCGACACCGATACTGACTTCACAAAGCTTCCGCTTAGTGAAATGCTGAATCTGCACGTTCACTGGGGCACGCCGGAAGCCGGTGTGAACGACATGATTTACGACAATGACGAGGGACATAAGAATTCTTATGTGTATGACATAGTCGAAGTGGTCGATCTGCATACGTTGCGATTGCACATGCCGGCCAAGGTCGATGATCAAGACATCAGTTACTCCATTGGCCGACGAAGCTACGGCAAATTTCGGGTTGCCAATTGCGAATTCTTCCTCTTGGACACACGCGGTGATCGGGACATGCATGACGTCACCAAGCGCGACAAGCTGGGCGTGTCGATGATCGGCAAACCGCAACGCGAATGGTTACTAAGGTCGATGAAAGAAAGTGATGCCGATTTCTACTTCGTGATCTCGACCGTGCCATTCATGATTCCGCATGCCGGGGCCGGCGGCTTTGAGGCGGATTTGGAGAATAAAGAAGAAGCCTGGACCGGTTTTTTTGACGAACGCGATATGCTGATCGATCAGTGGGACGAGATGGGAAAAAAAGTGTTCGTCATGACGGGTGACCTGCACAATAGTTTCGCGATCAAGATTACGGACAATGTATGGGAGTTCTGCTGTGGTCCCCATAACAGCGTCAATCATGTGCCGGCACTCGACGAAAGTGATCGACCGGCGACAGGCAAGTTTAAGTTTGGACCGCGTGAATGTGATATTCGCTGGAGTAGTTATGTCTTGCCCGACGTGCCACGACTCGAACGGCTGTACCCGCACTTCTGTGTAGTCCAGGTGAACAATGTCTTCAATATGCCCAAAAAACTGGGTGAAAAACGCTTGGTGTCGTATCCGCACCCCCAAATTGTCTTTCAGTATTACGACGGCCGCACTGGCGAGCTTGCTTATGCCGAAGCCATATCGCTGGATCGGTAGTCCGCCTTTTTTTAATTCCTGTACCTACCTAGTGACAATTATTTTCCCATGAGCCAGATGCATCGAAGACAACTCCTGCGAGCCGCAGGTGTCTCCATCACTCTTCCCTTTTTTCCCTCGTTGGCAATCGCTGATGCGGGAGACGGCAAGTCGAAACAAGCCAATGGGCCGAAGAAGCGGATGGTTTGTATCGGAAACATGCTCGGATTCCATCCAGAAGCGTTTTGGCCAGAGGCCGCTGCCGACGATTCGACAACGGGTTTAAACGAGCGCCGAAACTTTGAGTTGAATCGTACCACCGCTCCGCTCGGAGCCATTCGAGACCGAATGACGATGATAGGAGGTTTGGATCACGGAACCAGTGGCGGTCACTTCTCGATCCACTCGTTCCTATCGGGCGTTCGTCAAATCGATGCAAAGTCGATGCCTGATGCCAACGTCACAATCGACCAATATGCCGCTGATCATGTCGTAGGGTTGACTCGGTTTCCGGCACTTACGATCGGTAGCGAAAGTGGAATACACGGGGGTTGCCAATTGTCGTGGACCCGGACCGGCACCCGCGTGCCCCCAGTTCCAGGCCCCGAACAATTATTTAAACTGCTTTTCGAGGGCGTCAGTAAGCAAGACAAGCTTGCGGTCGCCGATCGCTTTAAGATGCATGGGTCAATCCTTGACATGGTCAAGAGCGATGCCGATCGATTTCAGCGGAAACTGAATCAACAAGATCGCAATAAGCTGGACGAATACCTAACGTCGGTTCGCGATGTCGAAAGGCGGATCGGTCTGCGGCGAAACTGGCTTGATATCCCAAAACCCAGTGCACCTTTCGCCGCTCCCAAGAACCGCAACATGGTGGAGGATCTACCGCTGCTGTACGACTTAATCGCCCTGGCGTTGCAGACCGATTCCACTCGCATTGCGACGCTAGAAATCGGCGGTGATTTCAATCCGAGAGATTTGAACGTCAACGGCGACTACCATGCGCTGTCACACCATGGGCAGCTTGAGGATCGAATCGAAGCGCTGATAACTTTGGAAACGTACCAGATCAAACAGTTCGTTCGCTTCGTCGAGAAGCTATCATCGCTCGAGGAGGGTGGATCATCTTTGCTCGAACAGACGATGGTGCTATTCGGAAGCGGAATGGGTAATGCCAATTCACATACCAACACGAACTTGCCGGTGCTGTTGGCAGGTGGCGGATTCAAGCACGGCAGAATGCTGGCCTTCGACAGAGCGTCCAAACGTCGACCGCCGCTGACGAATTTGTTCGTATCGATGCTGCAGCAGTTCGGTATTGAAACGGACCGATTTGCTACCAGCACAGGTACGTTGCGAGGTTTGGCATGAGGAGTCCTTTGCGAAAGACTTGCCTGGTTGTTTGTTCGATGGCTCTTGTGTGGTTGCCAAGCGATTCGCAGGCGCAAACTCCCTCACTCGAAAACGCGAAGGTATTTCTCAGCAATTACTGCGTTGCATGCCACACCGTCGATGATGCTAGCGGCGAGCGTGAATTCGAAACACTGGATCTCGGCAAAAACCATTGGGGTACGCAGCTTCGATTGCAGGAGATCATCGATCAAATGACCCTCGGAACAATGCCGCCTGAGGATGCAGATCAGCCTAACACGAAAGATCGACTGAGCACGATCACACAATTGACACAGTTGCTCTCTGAGATGCGAGAACGGACCACTAGTACCGGCTGGCAGACCGTGCTGCGAAGATTGACACGACGTGAATATCGCAACACAGTCGGCGACCTTCTTGCCATCGACATGACGATGTTTGATCCAACCGTCGAATTCCCTCCGGATAACCTATCGAATCACTTCGACAATTTCGGCGACACGCTTGTAACCTCCGGCTATCTGCTTGAGAAGTATCTCGACGCGGCGGATCGATGCGTCGAAAAGGCATTAGCACCCCAAGCACCGTCGAAAACGCGGGAATGGGTCTTTGACGGCGGATTCTTTCAACAGAGCGAGCTAAAGGGAGCCCATCTACATGCGTTCGATAATAAGTACATGGTGCTTTACGATCACCCGTTGAACGACAAACCGGAGGGAGCTTATGGACCGCTTCCTGAGTTTTCCTCAGGTGTTCCTGTGGATGGCATTTATGAAGTCAAGGTGCTCGCCCAGGCGCTTCATCGTGACACGCCCTACACACGGGCAACGGTCTTTATCGATTTGGAGGAACCTTTTCGAATGGGAATTAGGCCTGGCAACACCGTGAACGGCGATATGGTACACATGCAGCCAATTCAGCCGCTCTTGGCCGAAGCCACCATCAAGGACGATGAGTTGGCGTGGTACTCGTTCAAGGTTCCGATCGACAGAGGTTTCGCCCCGCGATTCACGTTCGAAAACGGGATGCACGATGTCCGAGGTTCGTACGGCCGAGTTCTTCGCAACCAAAAAGATACGCTGCCTCCAGATCTTCGCGAAAGCAAGGGCATTGTGGAGGCTCGCAAAGCCGTCATCAAATTTGGGTATTTACCACAGATCCGCATTCACGAGATTCGCTTGAGCGGGCCCATTGAGGTTCCGTCGCCCACGCCCAGTCAGAAAATTCTACTCGGCGGCAAGTCGTTTGAACAAAGTCGTGTACCGGAGTTGCTACATCGTTTCGCATCGCGGGCGTATCGACGACCTTCAACCCAAGAGGAATCAGCAGGCTTACGGTCTGTTTACGAAGGCCGCCTCGCAGATGGCCGTTCACCATTGGAAGCCTACAAAGATGCGATCAAGGCGGCAATGTGTTCGCCTGCTTTTTTGTACTTAAGTCCCCCTGATGAATCGCAGAGTACGAAGCTGTCTGATCATGGGATTGCAGAACGCGTTGCGTATTTCCTAACCTCCACGATGCCCGATGATTCGCTCAGGAAACTGGCCGACGAGGGGAAGCTCCATGACGTCGATGTCCTCCGGTCCGAGACTCGCCGTTTGTTGCAAAGCGATGCGTCCGATGCGTTCATCGCGGACTTTCTGGATAGCTGGCTGAATCTGAGAGCTCTTGGCAGCATGCCACCCGATCCAAAAGATTCGCAAGTCTACTACGCTGCGGGTTTAGAACCCGAGATGAAACAAGAGACTCGTTTGTTCATGCGCGACTTGATCGCGAGGAATGCATCTGTACTGGAATTCCTACGAGCCGATTACTCGTTTGTGAATCGCGACTTAGCGAAGCTTTATGGTATTGCCGACCAGGTTCCTGTAGATCAGGCTGGCAAATTCCACCGTGTGCAATTTGCAAACAAGGAACGGGGCGGACTGTTGGGACATGCGAGTGTTTTGACTGTATCTGCCAACGGCATAGAGACCTCCCCTGTCATTCGTGGGATCTGGTTGATGGAGACGATACTTGGAACGCCTGTTCCTCAACCGCCCGATGAGGTACCGGCTCTGGATCCAGATATCCGAGGTGCGGTATCGATTCGCGATCAGTTGGCAAAGCATCGTGAGTCAGCGGCGTGCAATCAATGCCATCGAAAGTTTGACCCGTTGGGATTTGCGTTGGAAGGCTTTGATCCGATCGGTCGTAAGCGTGAGTTTTATGATTCGAAACGAACGATCAAGATTGACACTTCGGGCGCCTTGTCTAGAGGAGATCAATTTTCCAGCCTCGAGGAACTTCGAACGTTATTACTCAAGCGGGAGGAGTTCTTCGTACGTACGGTGGCAAGTCGATTGCTGAGCCATGCGTTGGGAAGACGCATGGAAGCTCTCGATCGTCCTGCCGTCGATAAGATTGTCACTAACTTAAAGAAGAACGAGTATCGCCTTGCAGATTTGGTCACCGCAGTGGTGACCAGTGATCTGTTTCATAAACGCTAGAGCATCGACCGTTCTTTTCCGTTGGCGATCCGTCGGCGTCATATCCATCGCGAATGGCTCGGCTGGTCCGCTCCGCTCCTCTACATTTGATACGTCCCGCGACTATCGGAAGTCAAACCGTGCAAGTCGAACGTAACTCCATCTGATCGCTACGGATTTCGGGACGAGGACTATTACGCCGCTTTTCCAAGATGCAACCCGCAAGTCTCTCTCACGCGGCAGGTACGGATGTGCCCCAATGCGAGTACAATACAGACATTACAGACAATTCAGTGTTTCTGTACTGCGGTGTCGTTGAATTCGATTGTCGCGAGCGTCGAGGCGAAGAATTGACCGGATAGTTTCGCTCGACTCGAAACCCAGTACTTTCATGCATCACATTCCCTTTCACTTTCATGCTTGGCGATATGGTCGATGTTAGCAATACTTCTCTCGTTGGACCTACCGATTCGTTGGTTACGAAGCGCTTGCAGCGATGGACGGCCATTTTTTGCATCGCGTTGGTCGTTTCCACCTGGCGACTTTGGACACCGCAAACTGGCTTTCCACAGGTGCCATTGTTCTCAGGCCTTTGTTTTGCACCAGCCTGGATAGATTGGATCTGCTTGGGATGTTTCCTTGTTGGGCTTTTGGTGTTATTCGTCGCAAGCCCGGGACGATGGAACACATGTGCATGCCTCTTGGTCCTTGCGTCCCTGCCAGTGTTTGTTTGTCTCGATCAGCATCGACTACAACCGTGGGCGTATCAGCTGTGGCTTTTCACGGCGATTTGGTTGTGCTGCGATGATAAACGTGGCCTCAGCTTGATGAGTTGGCTCGTGGTCAGCATCTACTTCTATTCCGCATTGGGAAAATTCGATTTTGAGTTCTTGCACACCGTCGGGCAACAGATGCTCGGAGCCATGGCAAAATTGGTGGGTCAGGACTCTTCGACTATTCCCGCGCCAGTGCGACTGGCCTTGGTTGCTGTTTTTCCGATGACCGAACTGGCTATCGCTGTCGGATTGGCTTGGCCGAAGAGTCGCCGCATCGCTGGGTTACTCGCAATCGTATTGCATTTCACTCTAATCATTATCCTCGGTCCTTTGGGGCTGAACCATCGCCTCGGCGTCTTGATCTGGAACGCACTATTTTCTGTTCAAGCTTTCTTCCTATTCGTAGTCAAGCGGAAACTCGGACCCGACAGCCGTATCGATGCACTGCAGTCAATGCGGAATGGTCATGGCGGGCTGCGAGGTTTACCACAAACGCTTTGCTGTGCGTTGATCGCGATTGCGATCGTGTTGCCTTGTACGGAACGTTTTGGCATTTGGGATCATTGGCCAAGTTGGGCACTGTATGCACCCCACAGTAGCCGCGTTCGTGTTGAAGTGGCTGGTTCAAGTGCTGGCCGATTACCGACAGAACTTGCAGCGTTGATCGCGCAACCAGCCTTGCCTGAAGGCGAGATGCTTGATTGGGCCATCGTTCCGATAGACGTTTGGTCTCTCCGATCACTCGATGCCCCAATCTATCCGCAATCGAGGTTTCAGCTCGGTGTGGCGACAATCCTTGCAAGCCTTGTCGACTCGGAGTCGGAGGTACGGGTGACTATCTTGGGTACGGCCAGTCGGTTCACCGGACAACGTCAAAGCCAGGTACTCGAAGGCTCCGCGCAGATTGACAAAGCAGGCGCTATCTATTGGTTCAATGCTAAGCCTCGTCGACTGGATTGAGGTGTGCCAAATGTTTCTAGTGTCTCACGCCAGTATTGTGTTAACCTTCGTGTCGTTGGCCGATCTTCCGCACTCGATTTGCGATTGACCGAGGGAGCATAGGATCGATCAGCTGACGCAGATACCCTTGAGGAGATTTTTCCATCAATCCAACTTCGTGCGGTTCATGATCGGGGCAGACATAGGTTCCAAATATCAGATCCATCAGGGGTGATACGTTCGCGTAATTACCGGCACGGCGATCACGATCATGGTGCCAATGGTGCAATTGTGGCGCCCCCACTAAGCATTTGATGAAGCCAAGCGGAAGCCTCACGTTGGAGTGAATGTAGATAGCCCAAATCCCGCGAAACACGATCAAGCCCGTAATGGTCGACAAAGGAAAACCCATCACGATCGGGGCGAGATTCAACATGGTTTGCGTATAGACGGTATCCAGTGGATGTTCGCGGTGGGCAGCCAGCCAATCTAGGTGTTCCGCCGAATGGTGGACCGAATGAAACCGCCAAAGGAAGTCGGTTCCGTGCTGGAGTCGATGTCCCCAGTACACGCACAAGTCGCTAATGAAGATCACTTCGATGGCTTGTAGCCACCATGGCTGCGAAGCGACAGCCTCGCGAAACGAAAACGGCACGATCCTATCGGAGAAGTTAGAAAACCCCTTAAGCATCCAAATCATCAGCCCACTCCAAAGCAAATACTGCCCCAGAAAGAAGAAGAGGTCGGTGAACCAATCCGGACGAAAAAACTTTTGTCCAGGCTTCGCCGGAAAAGCCTTCTCAAGTGGAATAAAGACAGCGCACAGAAACAGGAAGCTGCCCACCGTCGCTAAAATCATTGGATAGATGGAATTCGGCATAGTTTCGGTTCCTACGAGTACAGGAAAAACGTCCGATCACTTATTTCCGAATAGGCGGCTGGTTGGTTGGTGGTATTTCGGGAGGTACCCAAGGTACCCAACCCGACTTTGACTGCACCGATTTTGATGGTGTTGGAATGGAAGGAGCAGATTGTGTGGGTGCCAATGATGGATCAATAATCATCGCGGACTTAGACGAGGAAAAGAACACGTCTCTACTTCCAGCTTTCGGAACGACGGTCGTATTCTCGCTGGCGTGCTGTCGGTGAGGCGAATTGTCTTTAATCGTGCTACGTGACTGAACCTCCAAAGGCGTCGTGGAACTGGGAGGAAATACAATGAAAGACTTAGTGCTACCAATATACTTGTCTGGTTCTGCGAAATTAAGGGTCGTAACAGTGGGTTGATCGACCGCCCCAATCGCTGGTGCGACTTCTAATTCGCCTTCGACTTGCCGAAGCTGCGGACGTGGGTCTGCTGCACCACGACTATTCAAGTACACGTACGCGCCGCCCAATGTAACGGAGAACACAAGGGCTCCAAACTGAAATAGTCGCTTGCTAAACATGATCGTTCCTTTATGCGCTTCCATTGAATGCGCCCGAGTTTCACTTGGGGGATATTTACCACCCCTCTAGATTAGTTGATCACAACCCTGGCTTGAAGCCCAATGGCGCACACCCTGAGCCGCCACGCGCTAGCGTGCGGGCTGGAAGGCTAGGAATCGCTTGCAAATCCGGCCCTCATGCTAGCGCATGGAGGCTCAAATTTACGAGTACCATTTACCGCGAAGCCAGGGGCATGCGTTTGTTACCTCGAAGCCAGGGGCATGCGTTTGAGTCACTGTAAGTCCTTTTACTGTGACGAACCTGAGGTCGCGGTCTCTTTCTTTTTCTCGCCATCAACTGGCTTCGTATCCTCTGCGAGCAGTTTCTCAATTGCTTCCTCTAGGTCATGGGCGTTCTTTGGACCGGACCCGACTTTGATCATGCGGATGACCCCTTGCTTGTCTAGCAACACCGCTTGCGGGATTCCAGAGACGGCCAGTTTTTTGTTGTAGTCACTCCCCTTGGGTGTTAACACAAAACCATGTCGCAGTTTGTGATGCTTGCGAAACGACGCAAGCATGTCTAATTCTTGTTCGTGCGAAACGTCCTTGGCACTTACCGCTTTTTCGTTTGCTTCGTCCCATACGTAACCTTGGTCGGATGTCATTCCGAGGATGACGAAGCCTTTTTCGGCATAGGCATCGTGCCAATCTCGCAAATGCGGGAAGGTCGCGATGCAAGGTCCGCACCAGACAGCCCAGAAATCAAGCAGAACAACTTTGCCTTTGAGTCCGGCCAAGGACGTTTCTTCCATTCCGACAAACGACTGGGCGTCGTACTCCGGTGCGGCGGTGCCAACTAGGCGTTCGCGGACCATCGACGATTCCAATCGGGATAGCAACGACTTGAGGCTCTTGCCATAGCTCTCCAACTGCTTGCCTTCATTGGCGTCTGTTGGCGCAGGAAATGCATCCAGACGCGATTGCAATTCGTTGGCGACTTCAATACCGCGAGCAGGATTCGAATAGGTGTATTGAGAAATCTGGGCTGTTCTGAGCGTAACGTACGCCGACAGGTCCGAAAACTGGCTGGACTTGGAGTCGAGTTTTTCGATCAGCAGGTTCTCTACATGTTTATTGAGTTCGCTGACTTCGTCTGCATTGGAACTATCGAATAGTCCGGAGAAGGTATTGGTAACCTTGACCAAATCCCGCATGTCGTCCGTGCCTTGATTCAAACCATTCTTTACACTCTCGACCGAAGTTCGCATGAGCCCAAGTGCATCGGATGATTTGTTTGCTCGCATGAGAAGCCTCGCCAAGTTGGATTCCAGATCACGTCGCGTGGATCGCATGGAATCACCTGCAGCCGTAACGGCGGCCAGTGATCGCTGCGCAACATCGATCGCCTCTGGGCCGCGATCTTGTTGCATCAACATCATGCTGTGCATGCTGGTCGCGGCAAATAAATTGCGAGCGCTTTCGGCGGTCAATTCTGGAGAGGAGCACCATTTGTCAATTAGTTGCGAAAACCGTTTCGCAGCCGCCTCTGGCTGAGTGCGCATAGTTTGGTTGGCTAATGTCAAACTGAGTGACAGCAGTCTGGGAGAGTCGGGACTCTCCTCCAGTGTCTTGTCCAACCAAGTTGCAGCTTCGTCCCATTTAGCATTTTTGACCAATGCGTTGAATTCAGTGAGATCCAACTTCGGGGCCAAAGCGGTTGTCGGCTCCTGGGCGGTGGACTGGATTGCTGACAATCCGAAGGCGAACCAAAGACTCGCAAAAACGGCGAACGATTTCATTTTAGCTTCCTCATATAAACGTGAAGGCGTTTGAGACATTACGCAAACTTGATGGTTTCTATTGGCATTTCGAGGGACAGAAAAAGCCTTATTAGCTAAGATACCAAGAAAGTCAGCGCTCGGGCGAAATGTTCTGAAACTCACCCTAAATTTGTATTCATGTCAAACCAGCCAGACCAGCCACGCAAAACGGAGTCCCAGCCGATCGATACGGACGGGATTGGGGCTGACGATTCCCTTGAAAAAACCCAGTATTTCACGGAAGACTCGAGCCCGACTGGAACGGGTTCGAAGTCGGCCACGGCAAGCGATTCGTCCCCTGCGACGGCTCAAAAACGCCAAAAAATCGTTGGCGGTTATCGACTGATGAAGATGCTTGGAGAAGGTGGGATGGGCCGCGTTTACCAAGCTGTAGATGAGTCCGGTCGAATGGTGGCTATAAAACTGCTGTCGCAAGAACTTTCGAGATCTCCCGAAGCTCTGGATCGGTTCAAACTCGAAGGGGTCATTGCCAGCGCAATCAGTCACCCACACTGTGTCTTTGTCCATCGAGCCGATGAGGATTGTGGCACTCCTTTCATTGCCATGGAGTTGATGACTGGCCAAACCCTCAAAGACATTGTTGCAAAACGAGGGCCGCTGCCATACACCGAAGCCATCCCGCTCGTTTTGCAGTGCATCGACGGTTTGATTGAAGCGCATTCGCGAGGCATGATTCATCGGGATGTCAAACCTGCTAATTGCTACTTGGACGATCAAGGCAACGTCAAGATCGGAGATTTCGGATTGGCAAGGTCGCTCGTCAGCGATTCCGAACTAACGCGAACCGGTAGTTTTTTAGGGACCCCATTGTACGCTTCGCCTGAACAAATTCTTGGTGAAAAGGTAGATGAGCAGTCCGACATTTATTCGTTAGCTGCCACGATCTATTTTTTGCTCGCTGGCAAGGCGCCCTTTGAATCGCCTCATGCGACCCAAGTGATCGCCAAAATTGTTTCCGCCGACCCTCCCGTTTTTTCGGAGGCTGGAGTTAAGGTTCCTAAAAAGCTAGAACAAGTTGTGCTTCGTGGGCTAGCTCGCGACCGGTCGAAACGGTTCTCGAACTTTCAAGAGTTTCGCGATGAATTGGTTCAAACACTGGTGCAACCTGATCGCATTGCGACATTGCCGCGTCGTGTTCTTGCGTACTTGATTGATATGTTTCTGGTTTCCATCACCATCGGCTTGATGGTTCTCGCGACGATTACTTTTGGAGACCAAGAACTAGAACTGCGATACTACATCAACATCATGGGCACCCTATATCAAGGTTTGTATTTGCTATTCTTCGAGGCGTTCTTTGGCGCGACCATTGGTAAACGGCTATTGAATTTGCGGGTAGTCGATCCGGAACTCGGAACCCGCCCCAAGTTTTGGCGTTGTTTGATTCGGACTGTTGTGTTTATGACAGCCATCAACGTTATTGAATTTGCGAGCGTAGGGTTGCTGGCTTCGCAAGGCCTGTCGCCGATAACTGCCCCCATCCTGTTTGGTGTTTCCTCCTGGCTTGGTCTGGCAGCCGGCTGCATTGCGATACTGTCTGTTTGGAAACGAACGGAGAAAAAGCAACTCCTGCACGAGTGGAGTTCTAAAACCCAAACTTGGGCTACAGTCCAGAGGTCTGTGGTCAATGCCTTTGAACTACCTGAGCCGCGATGGTCTATCCCGACACAGCCCATAGAGCCAAGCTGGGGTATTCCTGCTCGTTTAGGTCGGTTTGAAATACGCGGTCAAATCACAACCGAGGACAGTTTGAAGTGGCTTTCGGCACATGACAGTACCATCGAACGTGCCGTATGGATTCAGTTGAATCCAGCCACCTACCCACCTCCGAGTGAGTCTCGAGAAAAGTGCGTTCGACGAACTCGCATGCGATTTCTGGAGACAGGGATTCAAGGGGACTGGCGTTGGGATGCTTATGTCGCACCGGACGGAGCTCCTATCGCTCTTTGGTTTGACAGTAAAAACCCAATGCCTTGGCCGGTGACTCAAAAAATCCTTCTGGACGCAACCGATGAATTGAATTTAATTGACTCAAGCCAAAATGTGATCCCAACGGAAATGGCTCGATGGTGGCTGACATCGACAGGGAAACTCACACTTTCAGAAGCACCTGTCGTAGCAAACAATTTGTCCATTACGATTCCGTTGGAATCCAAACCCTTGTTTTCGGAGTTGGCGTGCCTCGCCCTTCCGGATCGACGTCACGGTGATCCATCTCGCCAATACATTGATCGCGTAAGCCCGAAACCTTCCGCGCAATCGGTTGCTCCGTGGCGGGCGACTCAGTTGCTTCAAAAGATGAAGTCCTGCAAAGTCGTTGAACCGAGCCTTATTCGAAAGGAACTGGAACAGGTCCTGCAAGGTCCACCTTTGGTTACCGTAACCATGCGAGTCGTTCATGCGGTGATTTTGTCGATGGCTGTTTTTTTTCCTTGGCTAATCCTCACGTTTGCGCTAATGATGTCCATCATCATCGACGTCCTTGAGGAGCAAAAAAATGCGAAATCACTAACGACGCTCGCAGCCGTTCTCAAAGATCCCGAAAACCATTCCAAGCAAATTGAACAAATCGACGCTGCGAAACGTTCGAACTATTTGGAACCAGAGCGGATTGCAATCGTGGAGAACATTGCGAACGAACAGCATGAGCGGTTTAATAAAGCCCACCGAAACTTGGGGTTCTTCGAACGAGGAATTATCGAGCTTATGAACCGTGTGCGAGGACGCGAGGATTTCCTTGATAAACCAAAACCGGATTTTTCAAAACTGGAAGGCTTTGAGATTGGAATGGATTCGAAAAAAACGAAAGACGAAGTTACGAAGTCAATAACATCCCCACGAATTACGATCGGAAAGCCAAGCAATTCCAATGCGATCCAGTTTAATGAAGCTCCCGAGACCATGAATTCGATGATCCAACTTTTCGACCGATTGGAGGCGGAACGCAAATCGCCAACGCCGAAGCGTTGGTTCAACCGACTTCGTGATTTGTTGATCATTCCGTTGTGTGTTTTTGTCGTTTGGGGAGGACTTTTTCGGGGCGGGGTTACCCACATGGTGACAGGGCTTGCGGTCGTCCGACGGGACGGTCGCCGGGGCAGGATTCTGCAATGCATGTGGAGATCGCTCCTCTTTTGGCTTCCGATATTCACGATCGCTGGAGTGATTCTGGTGGTTGACGCACACGGAACCGATTGGGTGTGGTGGACTCAACAGCTCCGCCGATTTTACTTCGTGCTACCAATCCTCTATTGGGTTACGGTCATACGATGGCCCCAGCGAGGACCTCATGACGTTGCTAGCGGTACCTATGTCGTGCCGAGGTAGCAAAATCAATCAATTCGTTTGCTATTTCGATATGCAAGCGTTACAAAGTTCGGACGTTTCGTGTTTTCTCTCGTTGCGCACTCTTACTCGAAGATGAAAAGACTTCATGTCAAAGGATCCGTACGATGCTTCTTGGCAACCTAATCCAAAGGAAAGTCGGGTTCGATTTGGGATGATTTTTTTGGCGATGCTGGTCGCGGTACTTTTGTATCTCGACCGAATTTGCATGAGCACGGCTGCTGAAGCCGTGTCTAAGGACCTGTCGATATCGAAGTCAGAACTCGATTGGTTGCTGGGGGCTTTTTTTTGGACCTATGCACTTGGTCAAATGCCAGCGGGTTGGTTGGGGGATCGATACGGTGCGCGATGGATGCTGTCGGCTTACATTGTGCTTTGGTCACTGAGTACCGGATTGATGGGGATTGCCAACGGTTGGGCGGCCATTCTATTCCTGCGGCTTTGCTGCGGTCTGTTTGAAGCGGGTGCTTATCCAGTTGCGGCCGGTATCGTAAGTCACTGGATGCCGATGGGTAGCCGCGGCATCGCGAGTTCCTTTGTGGCGGTGGGGGGGCGACTTGGCGGTGCCGTCGCGCCCGTGCTGACGATACAGCTTATGCTCTGGTGGACCCTCGGCGATCAGTGGTGGAGTGCCTCAAGCGATGCGGTGGCTTCCGCGACGAGCTGGCGACCTATCATGGTCCTCTACGGCGCGATCGGGATTGCTATAGCCATGCTATTCGTTTGGCTCTTTCGCGATTCGCCAGAACAACATCCTGGCGTCAGTCCGTCTGAGCTCAGTTTGATTCATCGAGGCATGGGCTTAGACCTTAAACCGAAAGCAAGAACGGCAATCCCGTTTGGAGCAATGCTGCGATCGATACCAACTTGGCTAAACTGCTTTGTGCAGTTCGCTTCCAATATGGGTTGGGCATTCTTGGTGACTAAGATGCCGCAGTATTTAAAAGACGTTCATGGATCGTCGCAATCGGCCCAAGGTTGGCTTGTGAGCTTGCCGCTCTTGGCAGGCATTGTAGGATTGTTGCTGGGCGGGGTGTTCACCGATGCAATGACTCGGTCGCTCGGACTGCGATGGGGGCGAGCTATCGCGATGTGCGTCTCTCGGATCATTGTGGCGATGGCTTTTTTTGGGTGCTCGTACGTTACGGATTCTCTTCAAGCGACCATGTGTCTGGCAGTGGTCGGTTTTGCCACAGACCTTGGGATCGCTGCATGCTGGGCTTACGGACAGGATGTAGGTGGAAAACACGTGGGTTCCGTTCTTGGCTGGACGAACATGTGGGGCAATTTTGGGGCGGCGTTGTCGCCAGTCATTCTCGGGGGAATCGTTGGCTGCTTTGTTGAATCCAGAACGGGTTGGACTGCAGCTTTTATCAGTTGTGCATTACTCAACGTGGTCGCAGCGTTTGCTGCTATTGGCGTCAACGCGAAAAAACCGCTGGTTTAACCCAGGCTATTGACGCAAGGCGAGCGGCAGACAGAAGACTACCAGGCCAGGCCACCGTGTGGCACGTGTGGCACGCCCAAAGCGATTAGCGATGGGCGTGGGAAGTGTGGCAAACGACTCTCGCGATTCACCACGCCCTTCGTACCTCAGAGAGGCTGTGATCTTATAGTACCAATCACGCTCCGCGTGATTTTCGCAGTTCAAAAACCTTTGGTTTCTG
>JAYTVM010000546.1:0-3181 GCA_043743995.1 Pirellula sp.
TAGGGATTATAGAGAGTAGCCGGGGGTCGCCGCGAAGCGGCGCACCCCCGGAGGAACGAAACGACATGCGAATGGCCCTGAAAGGGTCAAAGATTCTGCGATCCCTTCAGGATCGGTACGCGAGGGTCGAAACGTCTTCCGGTGGTGTCGCTCCGCTCAACCACCGGCTACCTGTCTGATATCCCTCCGGGATGAAAAGTTGCGTGTGTCTAGCGCCAAACGGCTACCAGCAATCGTTCCGCATCGGCTCTAGCTGAAAAGACTATTCAGCTGGCTTTCCAGTTTTGAAAAGGCATCATCTAGAGCAGCGAGGTCGATGCGATTGGATTTCGTATTCATGTCCACCTGACTGACTCCGCGATTCTCGATCTGCAGCGAATTGCTCCTGTCGATTCCCGATACGGTGCGCACGAAACTGTTTTGCATGCGGCCAACAACGCGTTCGTGATTCTCCTGCACCACCGCATTCGAAGTGCGCTCGCTAGAAGAACCAGTAGCCTTGGAATTGGAAAGTTGCGACATCAAGTGATCGATTGAGTCCATCGTATCCTCGGCACCCAATGCCATTCCTCCCGCTACTATCTTTCCCTTTTCATTATCTTGATTGGTGACCTGCACGTCGGCGACTTGCATTCCGTTGTAGTTTGGATCGCTGCTCTGGGCAGATGCCAAATCGATCAAATAGGTGATGTTTCCATCTCGAATGGTGTCATCCACTCCGGTCACCGTTACCGTCTGCGCTACATTCCAGTTGGTTGAGGTGAATCGCAACAAGCTGGTACTGACCGTTCCCTCAGTTATGTCTCGCGATGTAACCTGGATGGTGACATCCGCCGTCGGTTGTGATTTTAAGACTACTGTAAAGGATGCTTTGGTTTTGCTCTCACTCGTCGACAAGCCACTGGTTGGGGTCACGCTGATTCCTGCCACCGCGGCTAAATCGTCGTTCTGAATCAAACCAATCGCGATGTTCCCACTGATTACCGAAGCTCCCGATGCGTTCGATAGCGTCAACGCAAAACTGTCGTTGTTCTCAACGATGGTTTCTCCGGCAATCAAGACCGTGATCGTCTTGGAGGTTTCGCCGGCGGCGAAAGAAACCACGCCACTCGGAAGAATCCCGCCAGCGAAATCATCCGCGTTGGCTGGGTTGGTACCACTACCCACCACCGAATATCCGACGGTCGTCGAACCGCTTGTGTTGCCAGATCGGTTGACTACAAACGTATACGCTGTGGTGCTGGCGTTCCCCTCGACCATACTCGCTGTGCCGGCTGAAACCCCGAGGAAGTCGTTGGTGGTAGGGATAATGGTTCCGCTGATGAAATATTGACCCAAACTAGCGTATTTGCTGTAACCATCGGTTGTGGCACTTCCCTTGCCAGTGCCGCTGACTCGCAAAACATACTGCTGCGACGTCACCGCCACGGTGAGGCTGGCGCTCAGCAAGTCGGTTGGGTTGGAGCTGGCCACCCAATTGTTGGCCATGTCGTATAGCTCGAGAAAAATATCCAGATTCGGGCCGCGGTCCAACGGCGAAACATTGATTTGAATCGTTCCAGCATCGGTCGAGAAAGAAAACGCGTCTACGTCCGTCGTGCGTTCGATGATGCCCCAGTCGCTAATCTGTGCCCCGGAAGCATTGAGCATCCCAGCGGTACTATTGGTATTTCCGTGATCGTCGGTGCGATACGCGAAACCATTTTGCGTCGTTAGGATCGACAAATCGTCTTCATATGTATTACTGGCATTCAAGTACTCGCCTTTGCTCCACTGAGTAACGTTTTGATAGTAGCTGTTACCCATGATCGGAGCCCAACCCGTGACACCACTGCCTTGTCCCGCATAGTATTCCTCAACCGGGCTCGTGCGACCATCGTGGTTTAATCCTAGCGCATGCCCAGTCTCGTGAGAGATAGCCTCGGCCGTGTATTTCTCGGCACCACCGCCTAGATTGGCAGGGAAAACAAAGCCCGGTGTGTCGGAGGACCAGTTAAAGGAGCCTACGTAGGCCAAACCGCCGTTGCCCGCTCCCCACCAGTCGTAACTGCTGCCTCCGATCACAATGCGGATTCCCCATTCGCTGTCGGTACCGCCGCTATTGGTCAGCGCCGCCGAACCTGGATCTTCGGTGGTCACATCCACGTTGAAGGGAATGTAGTCCTCGGACACACGCTCCCAAATCAACTGAATGCGTTCGCGTTCCGCATCGCTAAAGGCCGTCGTATTGCCATCAAGGTCGAACGCAGGGGTGACAATATTTTGGCCACCGGTGTAATTGGAGTTCCAGATCGTTCCAGAGGTGACATGGCCGTCGAAGTCGAGGTAGATCCGTTTCGAAGCACCCGGATTGCTATGCAACCGAAACGTATCCAGTAGGGCGGTCGGGGTGTATGTAGACAGCGTATTCTCTGGATTAGCAGGGTCCGCTGTCTGAATCGTAACACTCGGTAAGGTTTCAAGTATAAAGCCCGAGTCATCATGATGATCCAAGTGCTGAGATTCGCCAAACCCCAATCCGATATTGACCAGATCCGCCGCAAAGGCGTACCTCTTTTCCATCACCTCAAACTGCAAAACTCGGTTCGATTTCTTTTTGCTCTGGGATTTACGTCGTTCCGATGTGCGGAGGATTCTTGTCAAGTAGTTCATGGTGCAGTCTCTTGTTTCGTTGAACCTTGGATTGCCCCCAAGGGTTCAGTCCTATGAATGTCGTTGCTAACGAGTGGCCTCCCCCTCCTCGCGACAACGGATGGGGTTAGCTATTAATGAAACGCCATCGAAACCCTAGTGCGCTTTTGGCCCGAAAGCAAAAATTCGGGATCGGTTGTTGTTGGATTCAACACGGCAATTCAAGTCCACGCGACTGCGGCTTTCCGCAGCGTCAACAGCGACTTACATCGGACAGCAAACAAAAAAAGCCAGTTGCTAAAAAACTTAGCGACTGGCTTAAAATTTGGAGTGCTGGGATTTTATCCTAGCTTTAAGATCACACTGCAGAAGGCTGGTCTAGCCGATTTCAGGCACCGCCACGGAATTTCAAATCAACAGACACTAGCTAGCAACTCACTTTGGTCTTCTGGCCGCTGTCAATCTTCCTACCTCTATTTTCCTACCTAAATCACTCTCGTCTCTTTTCGAGGTAGGAAAATGGAGGTAGGAAAATGAGGAGGCGCGAATG
>JAYTVM010000547.1:0-3160 GCA_043743995.1 Pirellula sp.
CAAGTTCACCATCGCAGAAGCGGAACTCAAGGGCAAAGGCTCTGGTCGGCGCGTCATCGGCAAGGAAGACTATCAAGCAATCGGAGTCATGTACCTGCCACCCAAGGCACGGTTCTCCCACCTGCTATCGCTGCCTGAAGGCGACAACATTGGCAAAGCCATCAACGAAGCGATGAAGCTGATCGAGACTGACAACGAGGAACTCAAGGGCGTTCTGCCACGAACCTACACCAAGATCGATAACTTGATCCTGGCTTCGCTGTTGAAAAACTTCTCGCAGATCGCCGTCGATGCGCAGGGAGACAAGTTTGGCAAGATTTACGAATACTTTCTCGGCAACTTCGCTCGGGCAGAGGGTCAGCGTGGCGGTGAGTTCTTTACGCCGACGACGATGGTGGAGTTGATCGTGGAAGTCGTCCAGCCGCATCACGGGCGGTTGATGGATCATTCGTGCGGCTCCGGCGGTATGTATGTTCAGAGCGCCAAGTTCGTAAAAGCGCACAAGCACGATCCCAGTCGCGAGATTTCCGTCTTCGGACAGGAACGGGTCGAGGAGACTCGCAATCTGTGTCTGATGAACTTGGCGGTGCATGGGTTATCGGGCGACATCAAGCAAGGGAACAGCTACTACGAAGATCTACACGGCAGTCTTGGCATGTTCGATTTCGTGATGGCCAATCCACCGTTCAACGTAGACAAAGTAGACAAGGAAAAGATCAAAGACGATCCGCGTTTCCCATTCGGCATGCCCAGGTCCGACAACGCCAACTATCTGTGGATTCAGCTTTTCTACAGTTCGCTGAATGCCAAGGGGCGAGCCGGTTTCGTGATGGCAAACTCCGCCGCTGATGCTCGGCAATCCGAGATGGAGATTCGCAAGAAGCTGCTGCAAGCCCACGCTGTTGACGTCATGATCGCGATTGGTCCAAACTTCTTTTACACCGTACCGCTCCCGTGCACCCTATGGTTCTTGGACAAAGGCAAAGCAGCCTTAGCCCCCGTGAGCGGCAAGGCGCTAGCCGCCGGTGGTACCCCCAAAACTGCGAAGAACCCGCGGCTAGCGCCAAGCGGCTCACAGGAACAATCAGTTCGCGGATGCGACACAGTCCTCTTCATCGACGCTCGTCATGTCTTTCGGCAAGTGGATCGAGCCCACCGCAAGTTCAGCCCGAAGCAGGTCGAATACATCGCCAACATCGTGCGGCTCTACCGAGGCGAAAAGCCCGAGTTCGTGGCAGGCGATGATAAAGAATATCCAGGCACGGAACCCGATCTCAAGGAGACCTTTCCCAATCTCAAGTACACCGACATTGCTGGTCTGTGCAAGGTTGCCACGTTAGAGAAGATCGAAGCCGAAGGTTGGAGCCTAAATCCCGGTCGCTACACGGGCGTAGCGGAAAAAGCCGACGACGATTTTGTTTTTGCCGAGCGACTGGAAGAACTGAACGAGGAGTTGGAGGTTTTGAATAGCGAAGCCAGTGAGTTGGAGCAGCGGATTGCGAACAACGTCGCCAAGTTGTTGGAGGCGGCGTCGTGAGTGATGAACAACGCCTTTCGGATGTCGCCACAGTAATCATGGGCACGTCACCAAAAGGGACTTCTTACAACAACGATGGCGACGGAATGCCGTTGCTCAATGGACCAACGGAATTTGGCCCTTCGCATCCCTACTGCACGATGTTTACGACGGAATCAAGAAAGGAGTGCGAGAAGGGCGACTTAATATTCTGCGTTCGTGGGTCGACGACCGGACGAATGAACTGGGCAGATCGAGTTTATTCACTTGGGCGAGGTGTTTGTTCTATTCGTGGCGAGACGGCTCTCGACACGAAGTTTCTAAAATATTGCATCCAATGCAAACTTGACGCACTGTTGATTCTTGCCGGTGGTTCGACGATGCCGAACTTGACTACGGATACGATCAAGTCGTTTCCGATCCCATATCCAAAAACGAGACGCAAGATTGCATCGATCTTGTCGGCGTACGACGATCTGATTGAGAACAACACCCGTCGGATTGCCATTCTGGAAGAGATGGCTCAGTCGATTTACCGCGAATGGTTCGTCAACTTCCGCTTCCCAGGACACGAAAACGTCAAACTTGTCGAGTCAACTCTGGGCATGATTCCAGATGGGTGGAAGGTCGATCCCTTGGGTGTAGTTGCTCGAATCACGATGGGAACTTCGCCTAAAGGAGATACCTACAACGAAGAGGGTATCGGAACACCATTAATAAACGGACCAGTCGAGTTTGCTGATCGATTTACCAAGCGAGTGAAGTGGACCACTGCCCCGAACAAGATGAGCAAGACCGGTGACCTCATAGTTTGCGTGAGGGGTTCGACCACTGGAAAGAAGGTGAAGAGCGATGGTGAGTATTGTCTTGGACGCGGCGTATGTAGTCTTCGGAGTAAGTATCAGTCCTACGTTGATTTGCTATTTGGGAGTGAATTGCCAAATCTGCTCGCACAAGCAGGCGGATCGACATTCCCCAGTTGGACCGCTCCTCAGCTCCAACGTCATCCTGTAATGTCGCCACAGACATCGATCTTAAATCAATTCGAAGCTATTGTTTCGCCTAAAGGGGGCTCCCGTGAGTGATAATGGGACTGGCCAGACAATTGCCATTCCTCGATCGCAAATCCTGTCAGTCGAAGGGCTTCGCAATGTCGCCTTGCGTCTGTCACAACAGGAGGACCTAGTCTATGCAACCTAACATCACATCCGAATACCATATCGGCATCACACCGTCCGACGTTAAGTGGTACGCGCTCGGTCGCGGATGGAAATCGCAGCCATCACGAAATCCAGCGATTGCGATCTTTGTCAAACCAGAATCGAATGTACAGCTTCAAGTTCCACAGCAAGGGACCAGCCGAGACATGGCGCTGATGATGGCCGAAGTCATGCGGAAGCTCTCCGAGATTGAAAACAGGCAAATCGAAGATGTCACCCAAGACTTGCGTCACCCATTTGCCGACGCGTTACGCCTGCGGGTCAAGTCGCGATTAGCAGATTCAGGGACGTTGCCGTTGTTGGAAGGCTTACAATTGTTTGAAGGCGGACGAAAACTTCTCGTCTCTGCTGCCTGCTCCGCTGTCACACCTCAAGCGTTCTATCCTCGAAAGTCCCTCAAAGGCGTGGATGAATTCATCAAGAA
>JAYTVM010000548.1:0-41439 GCA_043743995.1 Pirellula sp.
GAATTGGATCAGCATTTGATCAGGGCTGATGAACTTCTCTCGCTTCTTGCCAGAGAGCAAGAAGCGGATCTCTGCTCGAAGTTCTTCTCGCTCTTTCTTAAGCAAAGAATTCTCATCACTAAGCTTCACGATCGCATTGGACTGCACGAGAATCACTTCGTGTGCGGTGCTGATTTCTTGCGGTAGTTGGCTTGCGTCTTGCATGGTCTAGGCATCGGCAAGTCGCTGACTTGCTAGCAAGAGGCTGACGCCGAAATCGAAAAAAGCACCCCCCAGGTCGTGTACGCTTACGCTAAAACCCCATCGCAGAGTGTAGTTCCTGGAGATCCCTATCGGGATACCAAGCTGCTTGCTGCTATCCCAATCGGAATAGAAGAGGAAGTATTACCGCGTGAAATGGATACGCAAAAAATCGTTTCAACCCCGCATTTTTAACAGCCTGGGCGAGGCCCTCGCTACATTTGCGGAGCAAAAAGCGATAATGTTATCGAGCAACGAACTCGTTTCGCACCCAACCGTCACCAATCCCGTTAAAATGTCCAAAAGTCCAACCGTTAGTTTCCTCCAGGACTATGAATTCGGCACCATCCTTGAGCGGAGAATCAAAGGCTGCTTCGTAGTCTTTTCCTATCCCTTTACGCGCTACCGTTTCACCGGTAATCACAGCTCGCTTCGCATTGACTCTTTCAGGCGAATTGAGCTCTGCATCGATCGCAAAAAGCAAGGCAAGAATCATCGTAGCACCTGCTAGCCAAATGAGCTTGCGTCGATAGAAAAACACCAAAATCAGTGCGATCAACGGGACAAGTGCAAGACAAACAAGGGCGATCTTAACTCGGATTGGATAGGCCAACGAATCATTCCAGAAAATAACGTATAGCCACCATGGCTTAGGTGGTTCAGCGATTTTGCCGGGGGCGGATGCCAGAGCCTGTTGTAGGTTGGCCTTTAAAAGAGGGTCGTTAGGTCGGTACGGTTTTGCTTTCCGATAGTTCAAGATCGCGCGGCCAAAGTCCCCTGCTCGGTAATACGCGTTTCCAAGATTGTAGTAGACGGCACCGTTACAAAAACCATCCGCCACTATCGATTCAAACACTACTGCCGATTCGCGAAACTCTGCTGGCGACTTGGCCTTGTCAAATAATTCGATGGATTGCAGGAATGCCCGTTGTCGAGCCGACGCTGGCAGCGTCGGCCACGAGTCCGCCAGCAATGCGCGCGATGATGCCAAAAACAAAATGACCATGGTGGAAACAATACAGAAACGGATCATCTTGTGAATCTCCGTGCCAGAAACGGACTGACTCGATCCACAAGCTCGGATGCATCCTTTACTAATTGTGTCGAATCGGTGGCATCGGTGGCATCGGTGGCGCCATACTCTGCTGACTCGATTCTCTCCAAAAGTCTCTTCAGTTTTTGTTGGTCTTCGCTGGGAACCGCTGCCGCTTGAATAGCATCGTTGACGTCCGCGGTGGTTAAACCCTCCGCAATCCGATTGCCGGTGTCAGCCACCAATCCAAGGATGGCGGCCCTCACTTCGCGAAGCGACTCTCTCTGTTTGCTTTGGTTTAGCAACGATTTTGCTGCAGTCAGCCGGGATTGTGCGGTTCTTCGAGCCGAGACTCTTCGTTGCCGTGGCACGTCGGCAGATTGCCGACGAAAGACTAAGAGCGTTGTGACCGCAATTCCAGTCCCCATCCATAGTGCGGCAACCCATTTTAGTCCATCCATGAGATCCAATCGCTCATCGCGCAACTGCGAAACATCGGTGACATTATGAAAAATGCCGTCCGCACGCGTCTTGATATCTGTCCCTGGTTTGGCAGATCCGATAGCGCCGATCAAATCCCCGCCACCGATGGTCGATGCTTCCGTGACTTCTATTGCAATTGGATCGGTCCTAATGCTCGAAAAACTCTCGGAGGTTGGATCGAATGTCGAAAGGGACAACGCTGGGATGGACACTCCCGCTCGTTTCGGCCTCAGCGCGAAAGCGAATTTCTTGGAACTGTTCTCCTGCCTTCCAACTGGGTTCTTGTCCACGATATCGAACTGATCTGCAATTTCGGATACAGCAGTGAGATCGGGTGCAGAAATCAATTTCAACGTACCGCTGCCCTCTCCTTGAGTAATCTGTAGAGTGAGCGTCATTGGATCGCCGACCCGCAACTTCGTCGGCGTAGCAACGACACTCACGGCATAGTTGCCAATTCCCCCTATAAAATTGTTGGGGCGAGGTGAGGGCACTTCAAGTACCTCCATGTTGATGGCCGACGCGATCGCGACGATTCGCGTTGCATTGTATTCGCGGCCGGAGAAACCGGTTGCAAACGTACCTTTTACGGACGCGGGGCCAAACGTGTACGTACCGGGTTTTTCTGCTACGAATTCGCGATCCAGTTCATACACAAAGTAATCGATAGGTATGCCCGCGAGTCCATTTCGCTTTTCGCGTCCTTTGCTTAGATCGAAAACCGCCAACCTCGATCGGAGAAAGGAGTCTGCATTCACTTCATTGATCGTAAAGCCCACATTGTTCGTTGAAAGCAATGGCTGCAACCAATCAGAAACCTCGTTCGTTTCCAGACCTTCCTGCGTCTTGAGCCAATTGATTTGCAAGCGAGGAGGACTGCGACGAAGCGGTTTAAGTGGCTCCTCTCGAGTGTCGGCAATAGGTTGGACCAAAACACGTAGTTTGACGGAAAAACTTTGCGTCGGATAAACTTTGCTGGAACTTGGAACGATTTCAGCAACAACGGTATCTTGCTTGGGTATGTCCAAAACGCGCACGGACAACGAATTGCTAGTAAGCTTCTTGCCGTCAACGGTGGCTGTCACTTCCGGGATCGTTAACGTGCCTGCAAGCTTGGGGGTTAAACGGTATTGGTAGACATGACTTAAGGTATTTGTTTGGGAAACCCTGCCGTTGATGATCATGGTTGAAGATTGGTTTCTGGATTGATCACCGAGAAACTCAACCGCGAATTGTTCGTTTAATCCCGCAACATTCGGAGTGCTTGGACTATCCGCATTTTGAATGTTGACTTGATACGTGAGCGATTCACCGACGAAGACATCTTCCTCTGCGATGACTGAGCACACGATCTCGGGTGGTGCGGAATGGAGAAATTGACTCCCAATGAGAAACAGCAGGCCTGATAAGGCGAGAGGCAGACTGAAATCTACTCGCCGTTTCTTCACGTGGGAGAGCGAGGCTCCTGCCGAGCTTGGCTTTGGCTCGGCTGGAGCCTCCCCCTCCCGGTAAATGCAAATCCGCCGCTCGCTTAATGGAAGCATCACGCTCCAACTTCGCCTTGTGGATAGCCGTCCCAAACGGTTTGATTCTGTGCTCATTACCAATCCTTGTCCACTGGAACGCGTCCAAGAACACGAGCCCTTAGCTCTCGGTCTCGTTCGCGTTTTTCTTGTTCACGCTCACGCACCCGGCGAAGCGCTTCCTCGATTCGGTCTTGGGAGACCTTTGGTTCTTGTCGCTTCTCGGTTGGTTTGTCCTTGTCTTTTTTGTCCTCGTCTTTTTTCTCGTCCTGTTGCTTGTCTGGCTTTTTCTCGTCGGGTTTCTTTTGATCGTCCTTGGAATCCTTACCTTCCTCGTCTTTTTTTTCTTTTCCCTGGTCTTTGTCCTTCTTTTGTTCGTTGTCTTGCTGTTGGTCTTTGTCTTGGTCCTTATTCTGTTCTGGCTGATCTTGATCTTGGTTCTTGGGCTGCGCATCCTGAATCTCTTGAAGGATACGGCGAGCTTCCTCAGCATGAGTAGCCGAGAGTTGACGATCTCGCTTACCGAGTTGCGTCATCGCAGCCTCCATTTCCTCCACCGCTTTTGGAGCAAGCTCAATGGCTTTTTGATAGCCAGCTTTGATCGCTTCGGGATCGACTTTAGGCATTGCTTCCGCATTTTCGCCCTCGGTAGGCGGAGCGACATTGGTGTTGTCGTCGACCTTGGGTTGGCTTTCGGGTTGGCTTTCCACTTGTGACAATTCGGATTCTGCCTTGGGTCGTAGAAGTCGGGCCTTGCGCAGTACCCGCTCCTGCTTCTTAAGCAATTGTGACCATTCTTGATCATTCACTTCGAGTTTCTGTAGCGGTTGCGGATTCTCCGATCCTTCCGACTTCTCAGTGGAATCGTCCAAGTCCTTTTGGACTTCGTTGGATGCAGGTGGCGTAAGCTGCTTGGCTATTTGGTTTTGCTGTGCAAGCTCATTGGCGAGCAAGGGATGAAACGGCACGACGGCATCCCAAATTTGATCGAGTTGGTCCGCAGCCCGTTGTTGATTTTCTGCGGCAGCAGTAGCCTCTCGTTTCGTGAGGTCCTTTCCAGCGTTAGCCATCTTTGTTCCCGCTTCGTCCGCCCAGGAACTAAGCAACCCGATTCCTCGCTCTATGTCTTCCTTGTCCTGCGATGAAATCGAACTGGTTGCCGAGCTTTTTGCGTCTTCTTCCTTCGGCCGCAGTTCCGAATCGATCTTGTCTTTCAAATAAGGGATCTCGTTGCGTAATTCCTCTTGCACACGTTTCAATTCCGCAAACGAATTGGGGGATGCGTTAGGCCCCAATCCTTCGGACGTGTCTTTTAGTGATAGCTGAGCTTGGACTAGGTATTCTAGAAACTGAATCAAGTTGGTTTCGTCGCGGCGTTTTTGCAGATCCGCTTCTCGCCATCGATCGGAGTAATATTTGGTCCACTGCCGCAACAATTCCAAATTGTGTCGAGCCTGGGAATGCTGTGGCTGCAACTCCAAGCAATGTCGATAGGAATCAATCGAGCGGCCAATTTCATCGAGAATTTCTTTACGCTTGTCAGCAGGAACCGTTTCTGGCTTTTCACCTGCCAGTTTGCGAGCTTGTTCCGACGCGATCACTCCGATATTGAAATGGGCGCTGGTGGCAATGCCTTTGTCTTGGCTTAGTCCTGCTTTCAAGTACCTGTCTCTCGCCAGTTCGAGGTCGCCCTTGCGATGGAGTGCACAGGCTTCGTCGAAGGCTGCGATGGCAGCCTTGTCGGATTTCGCTTTCTCAAGCGACTCGGCGGCGGCCGCAAACGACTTGCTGGCTTCGTCGAATTGCTCCGCAGAATAGAGCCTCATTCCTTCGCGGATTTTGGTAGTCGAATCTTCGGCGACCGCATTATTCAAAAACACGAACATTACAAAAACGAAGGCCAAAAATCGCTTTATCACAGCTATGGGATTACGCGATTGGAATACATCGGGAGGGCGAGGCTCCTGCCGAGCTTGGCTCCGAAATCGTTCGGCAGGAGCCTCACCCGCCTCACCCTCCCGAACAATGAGACTTTTGGGCAAATTGCATGTGCAGATTTTTTCGTTGCTCATTTTGTTTTGCCTTGAATCGAATTGAATTGTTGCTTCATTGGATACGGACTCAGACACCAATCCACGATCAATGCCAACAAAGCGATCGCGAGAAAGATCTGATAGCGTTCGCCTCGTCGTACCCGTTGTTGGCCTTCGGCTTCCTTTCCTCGTCTACCTTGAAGATGGTCTGCATACAATTGACCAAGGTCGTATGCTCGTATTCCAGCCGGTATGTAAACACCCGACGTCTTGATCGCGATTTCTTGCAGAAGCTTGTTGTCTAGTTTGCTCCAAACTTGCTGACCGTCGTGTTCTGTGAACGCGCTAGAATTGCCTTTTTGTGGCACGCGTGAACCCCTTTCCGAGTCCCCCAAGCCGACCGTAAAGACCGTCACTTGACGTTCGGCCGCAACCGTCGCGGCCTCAAGTGGATAAGAGTCTTGATCGTCGCCATCGGTGATGAGAAGGATCGCTTGATCGCGTTCCGCGTTCGCATTCAAGACTTCTAGAGCCTTGCGGATTGCATCTCCAATGGCCGTCCCGCCGCGAGGTGCACTATTCGGGTCCAACTCGTCCAGTGCCCGCCGGAAGGAATCATAATCGACTGTCAACGGACATTTTACGACAGCTTGGCCAGCGAACGCGATCAACCCGATCCGTTCTCCTTCAAGCCGATTCACCAGAGCGGAAACGTCTGCTTTCGCACGCCCCAGCCGTGTTGGCAAAACATCGTCGGCCAACATCGAACGGGAGACATCGATTATCACATACAGATCGCTACCTCGCGGAATTACGACTTCGTATTGCTCGCCAAATTGAGGTCCAGCCAACGCGACCAACCCCATGACAATCGCGATCTCAATCAAAATCAACTTGAACCAGAACCTCGCTATGGACAGGGGCGGCATCATCCGCACCATCATCGGCTGCATCATGAATACCGATCGGGCAGCTGCGCGCCTCCCCTTGGCATAGGTCGCCAGCGCAAACCAACCGATACACAACGGCAAGATCAAATATAGAGCTTGTGGGAACTGCCAATCCATAGTTTGAACCTCGATCACCCGTTTCGCGTTTATGGCGTCTCTAAAGCTACGGAAGCGAACGAAACCGCGTCTCCTTCATTACATAAATACCAAAAACGATGGCCAAGCCAGCCCCGGAAAACCATCGAAATAACTCAGTGTACTGTGAAAACTTGGACTCCTCAAATTCGCTCCGTTCCAACTGATCGATCTGAGCGTAGACCTTTGCTAAACCATCGGCATCCGAAGCATGGAAGTAGCTTGCGCCTGTCGATTCGCCCATTTCCTTGAGCAAGGCTTCGTCGACACGAAACTGAGCACCCACCAAAACGCGACGTCCAAATTCGTCCTCTTGTGGGAATGGCACCGTTCCGTTTCGGCCAATGCCGATCGTGTAAAGTTTAATGCCCAATTCCTTGGCGATTGCTGCCGCGTCGCGAGGCTCAATCACCCCTGCGTTGTTGTCTCCATCTGTCAGCAATACGAGCACCTTGCTCTTGGCCTTCGTGTCTTTAAGGCGATCGATGCCCAACGCCACGCCGTCGCCGATTGCTGTTGCCAACTCCTCTTGCAACGTATCTTGATTGATAACCTTGCCTCGACGATCACGGATCGCTTTTGGAACCTCAAGGCTTCTTACGATTTCCACCAACGCACCGTGGTCGAGGGTCAATGGACACTTGCTATCAGCGAAACCACAGAAAGCGACTAATCCAACCAGATCATTTTTTCGCCCAGACAAGCCATTGCGTCGGGAACCAGCAATGAACTCACTCACTACGTGCTTCACTGCCTCGATTCGACTGACCGCTTTATCCTTCAGTTGGAAATCGAGGGCTTCCATCGATCCAGAGATATCCAAGACCAATTCAATGGCAATGCCATCGCCGCGAATGCGCGATTCCGATTTACCCGCTTGGGGCCTGGCTAGCCCAGCCAACATCAAGCACAATCCAGTCGCAAAAACGAAGGGCATCCATCGATTCACTCGTTGCATCCAAGTGATAGGCAGAGCCTTCACATCCGCGATGCTGGAATAGAGGACCGCCGGTCGATTTGCTCCGCGCGAAAAGTACCAAACCAATGCAAGGATCACAGGTAGTAAGCCAAACCAATACCAAGAAAAGAAGCGGAAGGAATCCATCGATTACGGCCCCTTTCGCGATCGATATGTCTCTTTGCGGGCACCGTCCGCGTCCGAAAATGCCGTAACGCTTTCGGACTCGAGCGGCCTCATATCGATGAACTCTTTCGCCCGAACAATGGACGTCTCGACCTCCGTCGAGTCCGGTTGTTGGCCAGCATACTTGACTAAATCTGCAGCTTCTAGGAAGTCCTTAAGTCGTTGAGATTGAACCGTGGCAAAGACTTGTTGCGTTCTTATTTTTTGCAAGAACTCTTCTGTTGTTTGTTCCGGTGCGCGCAGGCCCGTTACGCCTTCGATATAGATCCGAACAATACCGGTCAGTCGAAGGTAGAAATCCTTAAACATCCCTCGTGATGGAAGGTCCTCTGCCAGCAGTGATTCCAGTTGCAAATGGGCGATCTCCTCGGCTGTCGGTTGATATGCCATCACATTATTGACTTGCCTGCGCCGATTCAAAAAAATCGCCCCAACAGCAACCACGAGAAGCAATGCCGCTGCCAACCACCACCATCGCAACGGATCGTCAATCGTTTTCGGTGGAACCATGGGTTCCAGGTTTGCGAGACTTGGCACTTGGTCGCCGAGCTCGGAGGTAATTTTCACCTCGATCGGATCCGACTCAATCCAGGTTGACTGACCTTTTTGTTCCGAGTTCTCTCGGTTGTCGATAAATTCGATCGCGACCGACCGGATTAGATGAACGCCGGAATGGACGGGTTCAAGCTGATAGTGAAAGACGCGTCGATTCGGCTTGTCGCGTTCCGAACTTTTTTTGGGTGCACGTTCCACGTAGTCTCGAACGAGGAAATCGCCAACGGCACCACCAAAGTCCGGCGGCCGGAGTACCACCTCGGCTTCTGCTCCGACCTCGATCTCCAATTCAACCAGATCGGACAAACGTGGTTCTTTGGGCCACAGACGCACCTGCATGGTTACCGGCCCTTTCTCCTTGGAGAGCTGAATCGATTCGGATGATGGTCGATCGACAGAGACATTCCTTTCTCGGCCTGTCGAGCAGCCAACGAGCCCGCTAGAGCCGATAAGGCACGAGCACATTAGCAGGATGAGAAAAAGAGGCCGGCCACACCCTTCTTGGGTTGAAATCATCGCTGCCGCTCCCGCATTCGAAAGAATCGTTGCAGACTGGTAGCATAAGACTGATCGGTTCGGATTTCTAATCGATCGACATTGGCTTTACGAAGCAGATCTTTCAGTTTGGATTGTCGATCGTGGGCTGCCTTGGCGAACAGTGCTCGCACACGTGGATTCCGAGTATCCACCTCGATCCATTCATCTGTTTCCGCATCTCTCAATGTAATGAATCCGACGTTGGGCAATTCCCTTTCGCGAGGGTCCTCCAAGGTAACCGCGATGCAATCGTGTCTTTGATTGGCAACTGCGAGAGCTCTCGAGCAATCCGGCCCGATGAAATCACTAAGGACAAAAACGACCGATCGACGCCGTTGTACTCGTCCAATGTACTCGAGTGCTTTGGCGATGTCCGTTTGAGATTTAACCGGCTCGGTGGCGAGCATCTCGCGAATCAATCGCAAAACGCTACCACGTCCCTTGCGAGGTGGGATGTATTTTACTACGTCCTCTGCAAAAAACAGCAACCCAACTTTATCGTTGTTCTTTAAGGAAGTGAACATCAGGACGGCGGCAACCTCTACCGCCGTCTCCATCTTGCTGATGCGTTGCGAACCGAAAGCGCCCGAGGCGGAAATATCAACCGCCAGCAGGATCGTCAACTCCCGCTCTTCGCAAAATGTCTTCACGAATGGGGCGTCGGAACGAGCCGTGACGTTCCAATCAATGCTGCGTATTTCGTCACCCGGAACGTATTCACGTACCGTATCAAACTCCATACCTCGCCCTTTGAACGCGCTGAGGTACTCACCAGCAAGCAAATCATTGACCTGCCGACGGGCCACGATTTGAATGCGGCGAACTTCTTTGAGTACTTCTTCAAGCTCACGTGCAGCCATATTGGTCTATGGAACCGGTACCGATTCGAGGACTTTGCGAACAATATCATCCGAAGTCTTTTCTTCTGCTTCTGCTTCGTACGTCAAGATGATGCGATGCCGGAGCACTTCGTAGGCAATATCTTTCACATCCTGAGGCGTGACATAACCTCGGCCAGCCAAAAATGCATTCGCTCGAGCGGCAAGGCACAGATTGATGGAAGCACGTGGCGAGGCGCCGCATTCGATCAGTGGCTTGAGTTCCTTGAGCCGAAACTCCTCCGGACGCCGAGTCGCGGCGACCACATCCAATACGTAGTCTTTAATTTTGTCGTCCATGTAGATCATTGCTACGGTTTTCTTCATTTCGAACAGTTGCGATTTGTCGAGTACAGGTTGCACCTCGCGCCGAAAATCTTCGAGGACCGTGTCGACAACTTTTCGCTCTTCCGCTTTGGTCGGGTAACCCACCACGACTTTTAGCATGAACCGATCAACTTGTGCTTCTGGCAGCGGATACGTGCCCTCCTGTTCGATCGGATTCTGCGTCGCCATGACGAGAAATGGTTCATCGAGTGGGTAAGTCGTATCGCCGATCGTAACTTGGTGTTCCTGCATGGCTTCGAGCAGGGCTGATTGGACTTTCGAAGGTGCTCGATTGATTTCGTCGGCCAGAACCAAATTGGCGAAAATCGGACCTTTCCGAGTTCCGAACGATCCTTCACGCGGGTTGTAGATCATCGTTCCGATCAAGTCGGCGGGAAGGAGATCGGGCGTAAACTGAATTCGCTGGAACTGACAATGAATGGCATTGGCTAAGCCTTTGATGGCGGTGGTTTTGGCTAACCCTGGTAGCCCTTCGAGCAGCACGTGGCCACCCGTGAGCAATGCAATCAGCAAGCGCGACAGCATCACATCTTGGCCAACGAGCACCTTTCGAACTTCTGCGCGAATCCTCTCAAGCTGGTCGGTGTGCTTGAGAACTTGCTCCTTGATTCGTTGAATATCAACACTCATTGATGGTCCGGTCTCTTGAACACGTGGCAAAAAGTCTTCTTACGTCGCAAAACGCCGTTTTCTACCTTAATTTTCCCACGTCCCGCCGTTTACGCAATACCCATGGCACCTGTTGAGCGGCTCCGCCTCGCAACCTACTGATTTACAGGCTCCGCGGCAGAGACCTGGAACCAGTCCATGACGATCGGCGAGAAGTGTCTATTTTTCGAAGGAATTCGCAAAGCTTTTGAGTTACGATGCGAAGTCATTCAATCTCTTCTAAACCACACTTGACTTGCCAAATCTCACCTAATCTGTGAACCAATATGAACATAACCTCAGTGGGAGTCCAGGATCGCTTCCCCAACACGGCTCCTTCGAAAACGAATTGGATTTGGGGTCCCATCGGGGTGTTCAAGCTTGAGCTGGTTCGGACTCTGACGTTCGGGCGAATAATGACTTGGTGCCTGATGGCGCTGTTCCCACCCATATTGATTGGAATTGCAAGTTGGCAAATTGGTGGTCGCAGTTTGATAAGCGCAGCCGAAATGAACTTCGGCTATGTTGTCATATTGTTTTTATTGATTCCACAAGTGGTAACGGTTTTGGGGTTGCTCCTTTGGGCAACGCCGATCGTTCATTCCGAGCTGGAGGCTCAAACTTGGGTCTACTCTGTGGTGCGACCAGGGGCACGTCGGGCTGTATTGCTCGGGAAATATTGCATTGCAGTCCTGTGGGCATTTTCCAGCGCTTGTGTTGCAGTGACCTTAGCCATCCCATTTTCCTCCGTGACACATTCTTTTCAAACTTGGGGTGTACTCTGCTTTTTAAATCTTATCTCAGCGGTTTCGTATGCTTCGCTTTTTGCAACCATCGGAACGCTTATGCAGAAACGAGCAATGGTGACAGCGTTTCTGTACGGAATATTCGTCGAAGCCATCCTGTCCACCTTGCCCGCAACCATCAATCAGCTGACGGTAAGTTTTCGTTTGAGGTCCATCTTGTTCCAACTGCTCGATTTGAAACTGAATGTAGCCGCGGAGATGGGGCGGTTCTTCGATACCACTTCTAGTGTGTCGGTTCATCTGATCTGCTTGGCTTTGTTTACTACCGTTTTGCTGGGTATTTCTCTTTGGCGAGTCGAGGCAAGTCAGTTCGTTTGGCAGTCGGAAGTCTAATTCTTTTCATCCGACAGGTTTTCCACCGTGCCAGGACCGTTGCTTTCGGATTCTTACGCAATCCTTACCCGTCGGTTTCAAGCGGTCTTTACCGCATCTTCATCATCTAAAAAAATTTTCTTAAGTCGCTAATCCGTTTTCGAATTTGACTTAAGAGCTAGCATTCATAGAATCTTCGACCGTCGAGCCGGAAGTCGGTTGAAAGCAAGTTGAAGTGGGCTAGGGACCCAAACGTCCCTAGGGATCACGCAATGCGCACAATTGCCCCATTGGCTCTGGCATCGAATAGGATGGTTCCTGTTCGGAAAGGAAACTGCGGGTGAATGATTTCTCATCCGCAGACTCGCATGGTCTAGGAGTTTGCGATGAAAATAGCGCACGAAGTTGCTATGTTCGATGGTTCGGTCGCCGATTCGGTGGAAACCAGGTTGCGCCAGAGGATTGGCAAAGAACGGATGGATCTTTGGTTCGGTGGTGATGCCAAATGGACTCAGATCGGCCATAATGTGATTGGAATCGAGGTTGCCAGTACTTTCATCGCTGATTGTGTTTCGAAAATGTTTCGAGACGATCTTCAAGCAGCGGTATTGGAGGCGGCTGGCAGTCACTTCGGATTTCAAGTCTCGGTTGCTTCCCCGGTAGAAGCGACAATTTCACAAGGCGAAAAGCCAGTCCATTCCCTGCAAGACGGTTCCGTGCTCCTTTCCAATCCGCCTATTCACGCGAAAGAAACCAAAGCAACGCTTGATCATCAAGTGCTAAGGAAGCGTGAACGCGCGGTGGTTGAACCTGCGACGAGTCTGCGAATTGTGCGGAGCGTCTCCGTAGACGACACGAGTCGGGGCGAGAGGGAAGAGCCTGCACGCGCATCAGTCGACGTGCAAGTTGATCGATTGATGGAGCTGCGGCGCGAAAACGAACGACGCTGGGATGAATTTGTTGCGGGCGATCATAACCGCTTGGCTTACACCGCGGCTGAAATGGTCTTAGAACGACCGGGCCAGATTAATCCATTGCTGATCCATGGTCCGAGCGGAACTGGCAAGAGTCATCTTGCGATCGGTTTAGCGCACCAGTTGAGGATGGCCTATAGGATGCGACGCGTCCTCGTTTTGACGGCCGAGCAATTCACGATTGAGTATACCGAGAGCGCTCGCGGTGGCGGTTTTGCTAATTTTCGCAGCAAGTACCGAAATGTCGAAGCGATCGTGATCGACGATATCCAGTTCTGCTTGGGGAAAGCGGGAACTCTGGTTGAGCTTCGTAATACGATCGATATGTTGTTGCGAGATAGGCGGCAAGTTGTTCTAGTTGCAGATCGCGGACTAAATGAACTATCTGGTCTTGGTGCCGATCTCTATGCGAGATTGTCTGGTGGGATGGCTTGCGCTATCGATCCGCTCGACGCCGCGACACGCGCCGCAGTCCTCAAACGCATGTGTATCAAGTCGCAAGTAGACCTATCCAACTCCAGCCTTCAGACGCTTGCAGAACATTGCTGTGGAGATGCGAGGGTTTTGCAAGGAGTAACCCATCGTTTGGTTGCACAGCAACGCGTTATTGGGCGTCCATTGACGGACGAGGAAGCGGCTCGTTGCACTCTAGATTTGATACGCGCAAGTCACCCGATCGTGCGTATGAATGACATCGAAAAAGTAGTTTGTGAGGCTTTTGGACTCGAAGTCAAAACACTTCGAGCCAAGAGCAAATGTCAGAATGTGAGCCAACCACGAATGCTGGCGATGTTCTTGGCTCGCAAATACACGCGGACTGCCTTATCGGAAATTGGAGACTTCTTTGGCAATCGACAGCACTCAACGGTAATTTCTGCCCAGAAAAAAGTGGAAAGCTGGATCAAGACGGACGAACTCATTGGCTGCGGGCGAGGTCAGGTAGCCGTTCGCGACATGTTAAAAAGTTTGGAAGCAACGTTGCAAGTAGGCTAGTGCGCTGTCAAGTTGATAACCGAGGGTTGCCACGGTCGCGGAGACCGTGGGGAGCGAGATCGTTTCTCGCAGGTCACCCACGCTTTTGGCAAGCGTGGCTACCCACGCCTGTCACCCACGCTTTTGGCAAGCGTGGCTACCCACGCCTGTTTGACAAAGCACTAGTTAATACGCCGTCAAGCTTTAGCATCAGGGTTGGCTACGTAACGAAAGTCTTCAAGACTTTCCGTTATCGCCAAGCAGTCCAAAACTCTTGACGAGAAATAATCGAACTCCGATGTCGGGATTCGTTTTCGGCTATATTAGGGTGTGATTCAGAGGGATACGGTTAGGTTAAGGAAGGTTCAATAGACAATAATCCTAGTTTATTGGGTGATTATCCATGCAAATCCTGTGTGCCGAGAATAGCCAAGTTACCTTCACGGGGATTTCTATTCTGTTGGAAGTGGAGGGCTTCAAGCACGTTTTGTCTGCTGACAACTATGCCCAAATCAAGGAGCGGCTGGCATCCGAACGAATTGATTTGTTGATAACCGAATTGCGGTTTGAAGACGAAGAGCTGTTGGACGTTGCAGGGGAAATCCGCAAGACTTGGCCTGAAACAAGGATTTTGGTCTACACGCATCAGGAAAATCCGACTTTTTTAGCTCGGGCGGCTGCATGTAAGATTTTTGACTTTGTGTTAAAGAAAATGAGTACGTCCTGCTTGTTGCGGTCCGTGACCGACGCCGCTAGTGGCGTACCTCCACCGGAATCTCTTTTGACGATGGCGACGAAGTTCCTTTCGCATTCCGAACATGCGAGTAATCCGAACACAGCCCACTTAACAAAGCGGGAACTGCAGATTTTGACGCACCTTGCGCTTGGCTTAAGCAACCGAGAGATCAGTAGTCTTCTTTCCATTAGTTTGGAAACCGTCAAAGAACATGTCCAAAATGTGCTTCGCAAACTGAAAGCCAACGATCGAACGGAAGCGGCGGTTTGGGCATTGCGAAAAGGGGTTCCCACGTTGAAATTGCCTTAAGGTCCAAATCCATTGGAAAAGTAAAAAGTCTAGGATAATCTTCTCCTGGCTGAGGGGGGAGCAATCGAGGCGCGACTTTTACGACATCATGACCGTTGCCGCAATGAGATCCCCCATGGTTGGCCAGTTAAAGGCAAGTATCGATTGGGCGGAGGCCCTTGAAGTAAACCAACGATGGTTGGCAACCGTCGTCCATGCGCGTCTTGCGGACCGCCAAGCGGCGGAGGATGTTTTGCAGGAAGTGGCTTTGGCAGCTATTCGTCAATCGTCCAAGCCGACCGATCCGACCAAGGTTGCTCCATGGTTGTATCGAATTGCATTGCGGAAAGTGATCAATCATCATCGATCGGCGGGGCGGCGACGAAAATTGATCGAGGGTGCGATCGCCGCGGGACGTGCGGTCGAACAAACGGCGGAACTAGCCCCTGGTGAATGGCTGATGCAGGCCGAGCGGAAACAAAGTGTCAAAGACGTTATGCATCGGCTGGATCCTCAGGACAGACAAATACTGATGCTCAAGTACACGGAAGGCTGGGGGTATCAGGAACTTTCAGAGCATCTTGGAATTACCGTTAAGACTGTGGAATACCGATTGCTCAAAGCACGCAAAGCGCTGCGAGCACGTTTGAATAATGTGGAATAGAGTCAATAGAAAATGATTACTCGAGATCAAATCCAATCGATGGTGGACGGAGAATGCACCGATGAATTGCAATCCGTGCTGCTTCGCGAAATAGAATCGCAGCCAGCAGAATGGCGAACCTTGGCCTTGGCCCTTCTAGAAGAGCAACAATGGTCCAAGCAAATCGCTGCCCTTGGACGAATCCATGCGGCGTCCCACATCGTTCCCGCTTCCGCGTCTTGTTCCGTGCCGAGCGTTGAATTGCCTGATTCTTTGAGCCGGGGGCCGAGTTCAAATGCTTATCCGTGGATGTCGGCTTTAGCTGCAAGTCTGTTGTTCGGTTTGGGTGTTTTTGGCGGTTCCTATTTGCCAAATTTGACGTCCTTGAAATCGGATGGTGGCGTTTCTGTTGCCCTCGCAAAAAATGAAATGGGAAGGAGTCCAGCCGATTCCATCGATGAGTCTTCCATGGGTAGGGGCAATTTGGACACAGAGATGAAGATGTTGGTTTCCGGTCCTAATAAGGAAACGGCAGAGATCCCCATTTATGATCTCAAAGCGATTGACCACGACGTTTTTGTCGCGAGGGAGTTGTACGAAGTTGCGAGGATCAATCAGCGACTCCGCAAAGAAGGTTTTGAACTCGATGTAAGGCCCCAATACTACACTGGAAAACTAAACGATGGACGGCAACTGATTGTTCCCGTGAAGCATGTCGGTTTCAAACCGTATGGTCTCTAGTGCCCAATTCACCCAGTTCGATTTATTTGTTAAAGCTATACGTAAATAGAAAAAAGGAATTCGAAAATGCGAAGACGATTGGAATGGTTTATTGTCCCCTGCGTGGCCACCATGTTTGGAGGTAGTGCCTTGAGCTTGAGGGCTCAGGATCCACCAAAAGTGAGAGTGAATGTGGTGCATACCCACGTCCAAGGGGACGTAGATGCAAAGAGCATTCGAGACAAAGTCGCCAAGGAACTTGAAACGTCAGGTATCCCCGAGGAGGCGAAAGCTCGCATCCTGAAAGAGGTCGAAGAGGCTTTGAGCAAAGTCAAGGAAGCCGGCAAAAAGGTCAAGAAGGCAATCGTTAGGGGAGTCGAAATCGAGTCCTCTGACACGAAGGCCGATGACGCAAAGACCAATGTTGGCGAAGCCACAATTGTAATCCAGAACAAATCGCATTCTCCGAATGCAAGTCATGCGTTTATGACACAAGTCTTCCGTGATCCCAAGAACGATGGCTATCGGATCGGAATTCAATGCAGCCAAGTCGATGACGAGCACAGTGAAGCGGACAAGGATGCATCCAAGGATAATCCTGGTCTGGAAGTAAAAGCTGTCGTAGACGACTCACCGGCAAAAAAAGCTGGCATCGAAGAAGGAGACATCTTGGTCAGTGTTGGCGGAACTAAAATCACGAAGATTGCGGATCTGACCAGCGCCGTGCAAGAAGCGGGGAAAAAAGAAAAAGAACTTAACATCGAGTTGAAACGAAACGGAAAAGTCATAAATGTCACGGTAAAGCCGACCAAAATGAAGACGTCGGATATCGAATTGGAGAATATCCAACTCACCCTGCCAACCGGTGGCTTTGTTTTTGACGATTCGGAATCCGTCAAAACATTTCAGGAGCAGATGAAAAAATGGAGCCCAAAAAACATGCCCGGAGGCGATCAGGTTTGGAATTTTCAAGGCGACTCGGGAAATCTTAAAAAAGATATCGAAGAGCTAAAATCCGAATTGACTGAGTTGAAAAAGATGATCAAAGAATTGGTCGACAAAAAGTAAGGGTCGCAGGGCTTGCAGCATGAAGGGCGTGTTGAGTTGCTTGTAATCGTTGCTACAATGACTTTTCTCAGTCGCCTCAGGCCGCCCGTCGCCTCGGGCGAGGCTGTCATTGTCGCCTTTTCATCCGCAAAAATGCGTCTCGGAGGCACACTTTCGCAGAGCGAAAGGCGACAATGGAAGCACCATGACGAAATCCTACGAAGTTCTACCAGGTCAGTCCGTCGAGTTGCTCAAAGAGTTGCACATCTTAACTCGCGACGGGAAGATGAATCAGGATAGCCGTCGCAAGCTCAAGCAGGTTTTTCACCTATATCAGTTCATTGAACCATTGCTTCGAGAGACGCTGGCAAAGCACGCCGATCTAACTCTGGTTGACCACGGCGCTGGCAAGTCCTACCTGGGCTTCTTGCTCTACGATTTGTTCTTTAAAGAATTCGCTAAGCAAGGCAAGATTTGGGGTATTGAAAGGCGAGAAGATCTGGTCATGCGGTCGCAGGAACTGGCAGAACGGCTTGGCTTCGTTGGCATGTCCTTTCTCAATCAGTCGGTTGACGAGTCTCTTCTCTCCGACGTATTGCCAGAGCGTATTGATGTCGTGACCGCATTGCACGCCTGCGACACTGCTACCGATGATGCGATTCGCTTTTCCTTGAAAAAAAATGCGAAGCACATCGTGCTTGTACCATGTTGTCAAGCGGAAGTGGCTAGCATCTTGCGTAAGCACAAGAACACCGCTCGGAAGAAATCGGTCGTATCTGAACTTTGGCGGCATGCGTTGCACACACGCGAGTTTGGCAGCCAAATCACCAACGTGCTGCGCTGCTTGCAATTGGAGTCGCATGGTTATCAGGTCAACGTTACGGAGCTTGTTGGTTGGGAGCATTCGATGAAGAATGAACTCATCATCGCCAGCTACAAGAATCTTCCTCGTATCACCGCCGGCCAACGGCTGACCGAATTACTCGAAATGGTTGGTTTAGAGGAAATGAGCGATCGCTTTTGTTAGGCGAGGGGCAGTTTGAAATCTACCGATATACTGGGTGGCACGGGTAGCACGGGTGGCACGGGTGGCACGGGTGGCACGCTCTGAGGTACGAAGGGCGTGGTGAATCGCTCGAGTCATTTGCCACACTTCCCACGCCCATCGCTAATCGCTTTGGGCGTGCCACACAGTGGCTTGGTAGTCTTCTGTCTGGCGCTCGCCGTAGCGGACCACGGTTGGTAAGCGTATCATCGTTTTCCTTGCTAGGCGAAGTTATTCCAGTAGAACCGATTCTGAGGAATAGTCCGACAGGGAGTCCGTGAAATCACTGGGTTCATTGAAAAACGTGGACTTTTCTCCTAATTTGATTAAACTTGACCCTCTTGCACCATTGCCCGATTTGAATCTGTTTTACTGACAGTTAATCTACGATGACTCCATCTTTGCCGCGTCAACAATCAAAAGCCTCCTTTGCGGATGTATGCACGTTGGAGTCCCTTTTTCGTCACAAAGTGATTGCGAGCAGTGTTTTCCTTCTGGGGCTGGCATTGACCTTTCTTTTTCTCTTTGTTCGCGAACGATCGTTTGAGTCGATTGCACGCGTTTTCATTCGAACGGGCAGAGAATCCGTGGCAGACGCATCAACCACCGTAACTGGCCAAACGCTACCGATAAGTGATGCTCAAAAGCGGGAAATGCAATCCGTACAAGACATTTTGCGCAGTCAAGTTATGGTCGAGACTATTTTGGAGAAGGTGGGGATTGATCAAGTTCTAGATTATTCGGACGAGTTTACCAAGGACGATACCCCATCGCCATGGGTTCAGAATCTCAAGAAACGCGTTTCGGAGCTACGGGCCGCTCTCGCCACGGTTCGGCTGGCGGACCCAGAAAACCGACGCGCCAAAGCCTTGGAATTGTTGTCGAAACATATCAAGATTTCCGCCGAAGAAAACTCCAACATCGCATCGATTCGCGTTCGCTCGGAGTCGCCGAAACTCTCGCAACAAATTGGTGACGTCATTCTTAATCGTTTTCGCGAACTGCACCGCGACGCACACCGAGCGCCTGGAGAGTACGGTTTCTTTTCGGAACAGCTGGAAATCGTGAAACAACAATTGGACGAAGCCATGTGCAAGATGCGGGATTCAAAAAACCTCTCTGGCTTCTCCTCCATTGCCGATCAAAAGTTAGTTTTGACCGAGCGCATGAAAGGGATTGACGTTGGAATACTTGCCTCGATGAGCGACATGAAAGGAACGGAAGCCAAGATTGGAGAAATGGAAAACACGCTCGATTCTCTTCCCGAACGTGTCCTCTCTACGGAGGTAGACGGCCTCACGAATACATCCAGGGACGAAATGCGAGGACGCCTCTACGGACTGGAAGTCGAGCATGCGGAACTCTTGGCACGTTATACTCCATCCAATCCGCTGGTGGTTCTCAAAAAAAAGCAGATGGCCGATGCTCAAAAACTATTCGGTAACGAGGAAGTAGCATCTCAAAAAACGATGGCGATGAACAGCACTCGCCAGGAAGTAAGAGTACAGCACCTACTCTCGAAAGCCGATGGAGCGGGGGTTGCAGCTCGCGTCGCCGAACTTGAAAAACAACGTCTAACGCTGCTTGAGGAAATTCGCGAAGTGAATCGCAAAGAGCTTGAACTCACGACGTTGCAGCGAGAAATTGACATGTTGGACTTGAAGTTTCGAAAGTACTCTGAAAGTCTCGAACAAGCCCGCATCGATGAAGCCCTTCAGCGAGATAATCTATCGAGCATCAACGTTATTCAACCTCCTACCTTCAACGACGATCCAATCGACTTGAGCAACACCATCATTGCAGTCATCGGTTTGGTGGGATCCTTTTTAGGAGCGATCGGGATCGCTTTTGGATGTCGTTACTTGCGTAACGATTTGTCGACATCCGAAGATGTGGAACGGGAATTAGGTCTGCCAGTGCTCGGTGCCATTCCAAGTTCCCGCCAAAAGAAAGTTCAATTCAACTAACCCGTTGATCACCCCAAATCATTCTGTATCACCGCGCATTTCGATGAGTCCTTGTGATGAATAACGCGATTGCGAAAAACGAGAGCTCCGCCAAAGGAACACAAGAAATGGCTAACGGGAAAACCCGAGTAAGAAAACCGCCTAGAACTCGACACGTATTACCAAGTCGACATTTCCGATCGTTAGCTAGCCGACTCTTGGCGCTCCGCGAAGCTGGTACCCATAAGACGATTGGGATTGCGAGCTGTGGTCCAAACGAAGGGAACTCAACCGTCGCCAGCAATTTGGCTGTCGCGATCAGCCAGGCAATCGAGGGTGAGGTTCTGCTGATCGATTGTGTTGAACCCGTCAGGCGAACACTCGGACCAGGCTGGTTTGATTTCGTTTTCGGAAATGCGGATTTTATCGATGTGGTGAGGGAGACCGAGACGCAGAGACTTAGTACGATTTCCGCTGGAATTGTCCTGCAACCCGGCGAAGGAACTTACAATCGAGATCGACTGGTGAATATTTGTCAGCTTTTGAAAGAGCGATTCGAATTCATCCTTTTCGACCTTCCTTGCGCAGATGATTTGACTGGATGCTTTCCTATTGCCCGCGTGTTGGATGGTGTTATTTTGAATATCAAGTCCGGCAAAGTTCATTCCGGGCGGGCAATTCAATTGCGAAACGACTTCCAGATGCAGGGGGCCAATGTTCTGGGTGTAGTATTGAATCAAACTCAGTCGTATGTCCCTAGCTTATTGAGGATGCTGTTGCGAACCAAAGATTCCCGTTCGTAACGAAAGCATCCATGGTCCACAGTAATCGAGATCGTTTGCTTTTGATGTCCGTTCCGCTCGTCATGGCAGTTTCAGCCGTCGGAGGAATCGCTATTGGCCCGCTTAGACACACTGGATTGCTTTGGATATTGACATTCCTGATTGCCTGTGTACTCATTCCGTTGAAGGGCTTGAGGACGATTACCTTTCCCTGGTTGTCTTGGCTGCCTTTGTATTTATTCCTCGGCTCCTCACTCGCTTGGACCGAATTTGACTGGCGAAACAATATTCAGCTTTTCGTACAAATGTGCGTGTACCCTTTGATTGGTATCGTTGCGTCGTACACGATTCGGAGCGAAGAAGAGTTGGAGCGATACAACTTCCTTTACATCCTGGCCACCATTTTGATCGGTCTATTCTGCGTATACTACACCATCGGGCCTGGCAAATGGAGCAACACCAACGATGGCTCACTCTATAACGGATTTGCGGAAAGACCAGCCGCGACCAGTCTGATTGTCGTTGCGTCCCTCTTTCTCGCCCAAATTCACAAAACTCCAAAAACGGCAATCGTCATGTGGGGACTCTGCTTCGGAATCTGCATACTTTCGGCAAGTCGAATGGCTACAGGGGTACTTCTGTTGCTCTGGATGATTCATCCCCAACTAGCCAGCTTGAAAACGCGATTGCTAATGACGGTTGTGGCTATGATCTTAGGGGTTGCTGCGTTTAACACATCCATTATTCAAGATCGGTTCTTTACGAAGAAGTATGGATTTTCAGGAACCGGAACTCTGGAAGATGTTTTTTCGGGGAAGTTTGATAGCGCTGGTCGATTCCAAGCCTGGCCAATTATCCTAGAAAAATCTAGCGAAACGCCCTGGTTTGGACACGGTGTTGGACAATCGGCACCGTTCGTGTACAGCGTTTGGGCACCCATGGACAAACCCCACAACGAGTATTTGAAAATGCTCTACGACGGAGGATGCATCGGTTTAGGTCTGTTTGTACTGGGGCTTGTTCTAACCCTTGCCAACCTTTACCGAAACCTTCGTGCTACCAAGAACCGCAACTGGGCAACGTCCGCGGCAATCATGGGGTGGATTGGACTCATCTTAATGGCGATTGTCGATAACCCACTGGTCTATGGAAATAACTTCATGCACCCTCTTTTCTTCTTGGTGGGCGCGGCAAATGGAATATCCATGAACATTCTTTCGCAAGAGTCAACGGACTTGCCTGACGCCGAGAACGACACTCATTCCGTCCGGAATGCACCCGGACCTGAAATCTTGAAACCCATCTTGTTGCGGTAAACTCCAATTGATCTCACGTGTGGAAAAACCAATCAAAGTGCTGGTTGTTGGTCAAACGCCACCACCCTTTCATGGTCAATCGGTCATGATTCAGATGTTGGTGGATGGGCCAATTGCAGGGGTGGAGGTCCACCATCTTCGAATGGCTTTTTCTAGCAGTCTCGACCAAGTGGGGCGATTCCAAATCGGAAAGGCTTTCCATCTTCTCTATCTCATTGTGGCTATTTATTGGATGCGTTTTCGTTACCGGATCCGCGTTCTGTATTACCCTCCCACCGGTCCTAATCGAATTCCGCTCATCCGCGATACGCTACTCCTAATTTCCACTCGATGGCTGTTTCATCGAACCGTTTTTCATTTTCAAGCGAGTGGAATAAGCGAGTTGATACCCCGGCTACCGAGTTGGCAACAGTTTTTCATAAGACGAGCCATGCTCAAGCCGGACGCGGCTATTCAGCTCTCGGAGTTGACGGTTGCCGATGCGAGTTTCCTTCGAGCAAAACACATCTACATAGTGCCCAATGCCGCCGAGGACTATTCGCAATCCATTTCCCGCACGCATGCTACCGCAACAATTACCGAGGCATGCCGCATTCTGTACGTCGGTACCGTCTGCGAGGAAAAAGGCATACTCTATTTGTTGGACGCATTGGCGAAGTTGCTAAAGGATTCCCCAAAGATTCATCTGGACATCGTTGGCGGGTTTCAACCATCGGACTTTGAAGAAGTAGTCCGAAATCGACTCCATGCGTTAAGTCTCAATTCGGTCGTTACAGTCCACGGCCAGAAAACTGGGAATGAAAAATGGAAGCTGTTTGCCGATGCAGACTTGTTCTGTTTCCCCACCTTTTATCTATCCGAGGGCTTTCCGTGCGTTCTTGTCGAGGCCATGTCATTTTCGCTCCCAATTGTCTCAACCCATTGGCGAGGTATTCCGTCGATAGTCGATGAAGGAAAAACAGGTTTTTTGGTGCAAACCAAGAATTCCGACTCACTTGCCTTAAGAATTGAGAAACTGGTTTCAGATGGAAAATTGCGGTCGAAAATGGGGCTCCAAGCAAGGCTTCGTTACGAACGTGAATTCACTCGTCCAAAACATCTAGATTCATTGGCTAGAGTATTCGCGGATGTTGTTCGGTAAGATTTTGGCGATCTATTAGGCAAGCGGCAGACAGAAAAGTACCAGGCCAGGCCACCGTGTGGCACGCCCAAAGCGATTAGCGATGGGCGTGGGAAGTGTGGCAAATGACTCCAGCGATTCACCACGCCCTTCGTACCTCTGAGCGTGCCACCCAGTTTATAGGTAGATTTCAAACTGACCCTCGCGTTAGCAAGCTTTCGCCCTTTGAAGAGAGAAATACCCCGGCCTGTTGCAGTGAGGCGGACACTACAAACAGGCCGATGGGGTACCTTTGCAGTCGGCGTACCGACGCAAAACAAAATGGCTGCACTTCTTCAATTCAAACCATCGAGAGCGTGGAGGCGCGGAATTGCTTCTGCGACACTCCGCCACTCAGTCGACGTTGGGTAGAACAGAGAAATTGCCCAACAAACGGGCAAGTTCTCATTAATAAGCTAAGGAAGCAATGTTTGTGCCAAACTCAGTAAGGATTGAAGCAATAGCCAAAAGTATGGATGACAATCGGCTTAATGACGCTAAACTATTGAGAATTACGGTTGCCTGAAAGCTGTTTCCGATTTCCTACTTGTGCAGCGAGCAGCTTGCAGGTGCGGCACTGCTTAGATTCGCAGCATCTGTTTCGTGAACCTCCGAGTTGTTTCGGATGTCCCAACTGCACAACCGAAATCGACAAGTTTCCCAATCTCGAAGTCCCAAGCTGATTTACGATGAATTCCTCTCAATCTCAGGTTCCGCCGACCCGGCCTATTATTATTTTCGATACGACCTTGCGCGATGGGGAACAATCGCCGGGTGCAAGTATGAATCTGGCCGAAAAACTCGAGGTTGCCCAAGCGCTGTCGGATCTTGGCGTGGATGTAATGGAAGCCGGCTTCCCGATCGCATCCCCTGGCGATTTTGAAGCGGTGCGCGAGATTGCGACCACCATTCGAGGGCCCATCATTTGTGGATTAGCCCGATGCAATGACGGTGATATCGATCGCGCGTGGGAAGCCCTGCAAAAAGCAAAGCAAGCTCGGATCCACGTTTTTTTAGCTACAAGTGCCATCCATCGCGAATTCAAATTAAAGATGACCCAAGAGGAAATCATCGCCAGAGCCGTGAAAGGAGTGGTCCGGGCCGTTTCGTATTGCGACGATGTGGAGTTCTCGGCCGAGGATGCAGCCAGAACCGAAATAGACTTTCTTTGCCGAGTCGTAGAAGCTGCGATTAAGGCCGGAGCGACTACCATCAACATTCCGGACACCGTCGGGTACACCACACCCAACGAAATGGCCTTGCGAATCGAATCTCTCATCAATCGTGTCCCGAACATCGATAAGGCCGTTCTAAGTTGCCATTGCCACGATGACTTAGGCATGGCGGTTGCCAACTCACTGGCGGCAGTACAAGCTGGGGCTAGTCAAATCGAATGCACGATCAACGGCATAGGCGAACGGGCTGGAAATTGTTCGCTGGAAGAGGTCGTGATGGCAATGCGAACCCGCAATGACTTGTATCACACCAGCACACGAATCGTTACCGAGCGCTTGGTGCCGGCCAGTCGACTGCTCTGCAAAATCACGGGGCTCGATGTCCAACGCAACAAAGCCATCGTTGGCCGCAATGCATTTGCCCACGAAGCTGGCATCCACCAAGATGGGATGCTCAAGGACCGCAGCACCTACGAAATCATGCGCCCCGAAGATGTTGGGTTTGCCAAGACAGATCTCGTGCTTGGGAAACACAGCGGACGAGCCGCATTGGCGGACCGCGCCAAAGAGCTGGGCTACAATCTCACTGGCGAACAATTGCAATCCGTGTTTGAACAGTTTAAGACGCTAGCGGACAAGAAGAAAGAAATCTACGACGGCGATATTGTTGCTTTGATCCAACAACAGATTAGCGGTCCTTCGCAACGAGTCTGGTCCCTAACTTCGTTCTCCGTCTCGAGTGGTACTGGCAAGATTCCGTCGGTCGAACTGACGCTGCAACACGGTGACGAGCAGTTTACCGAACGTGTGGAACAAGGGGATGGTCCCATCGACGCAGCATTTTGGGCCGTGGAGAAGATCACTGGCATCAAAGTCGTCTGCAAGGACTTTCGAGTGCGAAGCGCGACCATTGGACGCGATGCATTGGGTGAAGTAACGCTCGAAGTCGAGCATGAGGGGCAGCAATACAGAGGAATGGGCGCCTCGACCGATTCGGTCGAATCGACCATTCTTGCGATGCTTAACGCTGTGAACCGAATCGTCACGGAAAAAGCGGTCCGTTCGCAGTCGCGGGTAACCCCACAAGACAGTTAGCCCCACCACGTTGAGTCGCAGAGCGTAACAATGTAGACTGTGTTGTCATCGTTTTCAACGTCGAATCTCCTCTCCCACCTTGGAGTCCTGAATGCGTAAACGGCATGGTTTATTACTCGTCAGTTTCTATGGCTTGGTTTTTTCACATCCTACCTTCGCACAAGAAGCGACCGTTCGCGATTCCAAGCAACTGGATCCGAATCCAGTCACTCACGCGATTATCAACACCGAATTGACTGCCATCGATCGGTATATCGCCGCACCGGACGCGAGCTTTCGATGGGATCTGGTGAGTACCGAGGTCACTCCGGCCGGGACGTTATTCGTGATCGACTTAAAGTCCCAGACATGGCTCAAGCCGGACGAAGTAGATCGACCGGTATGGCAACATTGGTTAACCGTGTTCAAACCGGCAGGAGTTACATCAAATAAAGCGTTGATGTTCATCGGAGGGGGTGGTAACGGCGGAGAAGCCCCCAAGGGATTGGATTCCAAGTTAGCAGCCGTCGCGGCTGCAACTAAGAGCGTGGTCGCGGAACTCAAGCAAGTTCCGAATCAGCCCTTGATTTTTCATGGCGACGGAAAGCCTCGCGTCGAAGACGATCTCATCGGCTACACTTGGGACCAATACATCAAAACAGGTGATGATCGCTGGCCGGCGCGTGGGCCGATGACCAAATCAGTCGTCCGAGCGATGGATACTGTCGAGGCGCTCATGGCAAGTGATGCAGGGGGTAAATTGGCTGTGAACCAATTTGTGGTTGCCGGCGGCTCGAAGCGAGGATGGACCACATGGATGACCGCCGCAGTCGACAAGCGAGTTGTGGGGATAGCACCAATGGTAATCGATGTGCTAAATCTCGACGTGTCGATGCGACATCATTACGGTGCTTATGGGTTTTGGGCGCCAGCCATTGACGAATATGTGGACCATCGCATCATGCAACGCCGCGACTCGACGCGTTACAAGGAGCTCATGCAGTTGGAGGATCCGTTCGCCTATCGCAATCGTTTCACGATGCCGAAGTGCATTGTCAATGCTACAGGTGACCAGTTCTTTTGCCCAGACTCGTCGCAGTTTTACTTCGACGAACTCCCGGGTGAAAAACATCTGTGTTACGTTCCTAATACAGAGCATTCACTCAAAGAATCGAATGCGGTCGAAACGCTGATTGCCTTTCATCACACCATCGTGCATGGAACCGCGAGACCCGAGTTTGTGTGGAAGTTCGATGACAAGAACAAGTTGATTGTGCAGTGCAAAACGCAACCGAAACGCGTGGTCCTTTGGCAAGCCTTGAATGCAGATGCACGCGATTTCCGAGTCGATACGATCGGAAAAGCCTATCAGTCCAAAGAACTAAAGGAGATCGGCGACGGCATTTTTGAGTGCCAGTTAGTGGTGCCGGAGAAAGGTTGGCAAGCATCCTTTGTCCAGTGCGAATTCGATGTAGGGGCACCGGTTCCCATGCGTCTCAGCACCGCCGTGAAGGTTCTTCCCGAAACGCTGCCGTATTTAAGCAAACCCATTCCAAAGGACTGATTGTAGGCCTTGCGGCCGTAAGCCTGGTAAATCGGGTTACAATATTGTTCGACTGATTAACGCTTTTGTCCACTCCGTCCCGGAAATCCAAATGTCCTGTTGCTTTTCCCTGTCTCGAATTATCCTGATAGTCAATTTGCTTTCGATCTGTTCGCTTACGTGCGTGCGTTGTTTGCGATCGGAGGACGTCAACCATTTAGCGGATAGATTAAAAGTCGCAGAAACCGACTGGCCATGGTGGCGGGGGCCAAGTCGAAATGGCGAAGCATCTTCAAATCAGACACCACCGACCCAGTGGAGTGATAATAACAATGTCGCTTGGAAGGCACCTTTGTCTGGTCGCGGACATGGCTCTCCAATCCTGATGGGTGATCGGATCTTCATTCAGACTGCCGATGAATCCAACGGTGCACAGATGGTACTTTGTTTGTCTCGTTCGACGGGCAATCCGCTTTGGAAATCCGTCGTTCATGCCTCCGGAGGAATGCGAAAGAATAGCAAGTCAACTGCAGCTTCGAGTTCGCCCGCTTGCGACGGTGAACGCATCATCGTCAATTTTCCAAACAATGGAGCATTGATTACGACAGCACTTAGTTTCGATGGCAAGCAACTTTGGCAGACGAAAATTTGTGACTACGTTGAACATCAAGGTTACGGCTCTTCCCCGGCTCTCTACCAATCGCTTGCAATCATCTCAGCCGATAACAAAGGTGGTGGCGCAATCGCGGGCTTGGATCGAACCTCCGGGCAAATCGTTTGGAAGCGAGAACGCCCGAAGCTTCCAAACTACCCATCACCTATTTTGCTTCATGTCGCGGGCAAAGATCAACTAGTCATGACCGGCTGCGACTTGATTTCAAGTTTCGAACCGCTCACCGGAAAAACCATTTGGGAAGTCCCGGGCGCAACCACGGAATGCGTAACATCGACTGTCACCGACGGCAAACGCGTTTTCACCACCGGCGGCTATCCTAAGAATCACATGTCGGCGGTATTAGCCGACGGCTCCGGTAAATTGGAATGGGAAAATGAAAGCCGAGTTTATGTACCGTCCCTTCTCGTTCGGGACGGGTATCTTTACGGTGTTCTAGATGCTGGGATCGCTGTTTGTTGGTCTGCGGAAACGGGCAAGGAACTCTGGAAATCGCGTTTGGGCGGTACTTTTTCCGCGTCTCCTGTGCTTGTTGGCGACAAGATCTATACAACCAATGAATCCGGAGATACGTTTGTGTATCGAGCAGATCCGGAGGGGTACTCCGAACTAGGGAAAAACCATTTGGGTGACGAAGTCCTTGCCACGATGGTCATTTGCGACAGTCGTATTTACTATCGTGCCGCTACACTTAGCGGATCCGACCGAGAGGAGTTTCTCTACTGCATTGGCAAATCGTTTAGCCCCGAGCCATAGGCGACGGCAATCTCACTCCAACCACTTTCTAAATCGAGTACGACATGGCACAAGCGATCGTTGACCCGGAACAGCTTCGCAATTTCGCGATGCAGCTCAAGCGGTTTTCTGGCCTTTTGGCGGACTCATCCGGCAAACTATCGCAACAAATGCAGCAGCTTGCAACGTCGTGGCGCGACCAGGAGCACGTGAAATTCTCGACTGACTTTGAACAGGAAATGAAGCAATTGAAACGTCTCATTGAGGCGAGTGAAAAACATGTTCCGTACCTGATGCGGAAAGCGGAGCTCATTGAGGAGTACCAACGCGGCAATGGCTGAAGCAAACGTAAAGAGCTTGGAAGCCATCGAAGCTTTTGTCGAGTCGATCAGCAAATTGCGACACGACACTCGCAAGCAAATCGATGATATTCGGCAACAGTTGCAGCGCGTCACGAGTTGGCTCGAAAAAGAGCTACCGGAGTACTGGTCCAACGAAAAACGCATGGCGGAGACTCGATGGACCGAAGCGCGCGAAGAACTATTGCGATGCACGGCCAAAGCCAGGGCGGAGGACGTGACGTCTTGCACGGTACAACGCAAGATGCTTCGCAAAGCCACTGAACGCTTAACACTATGCGAAGACAGGATGCGATTGATTCCGAAGTGCGTGATGCAGTGGAATCAATTCTTACAGGAAATCTCGACCGATGTTCGGCAGGTTGACGACCTCGCCGAATCATCTCTCTTGAATGCCGGTACGCGGCTTCAGTCCACTCTCGAGACGCTCAAAAAATACGCTAATCAATAAGTTAGTATCGCCTTTCGCTCCGCGAAAGTGCGGTTCGTTAGGCGAGCGGCAGTCAAAAGACTATTAGGCCTGGCCACCGTGTGGCACGCCCAAAGCGATTAGCGATGGGCGTGGGAAGTGTGACAAATGACTCTAGCGATTCACCACGCCCTTCGTACCTCAGAGCGTGCCACCCAGTTTATAGGTAGATTTCAAACTGCCGCTCGCCTTAACGCTACTTTTGCGGAGCAAAAGACGACACTGGTGGACGAGCGAGGCCCTTCGCTCGTTTATAGTGCTTTGGCAGATGCACAGGTTCCTGCAATACCTGAGCGAGGGCCTCGCTCAGCCACAAATAACCAACCCTGTCGCACGCGATCCGTGCACTGGATTTCGGCAGACCTTACTTCCAAAACGGAACGTCCCTTTGCGGTGAATGAGTGCGTTCGAGGTTCTCTCTCGCCGTCGAGGTCTCCGAGAACACCGAATTCGCCAACTTACTCACATCGTTCGAGGATTCGATCGCGACTTTGTTTGTCTCGGATCTGTCCACTATAAGTCTTCCGGACAAGCGAGAAGTCTGAATCGTCACTCCACCGCTGATCATAACCGACATGGTTCCACTAGGCGTTCGATGCGTCGAGGCCACAGAGTCCAGTTCGAGTGGCGGAACAGACAGTCGCGGTTGAGCGTCTGGGTTGTTGATTGCTTGGAAAGGCTTACCGTTTCCATTCTGAATCTCATGCCTGACGATTTCCAAAGCGATTGCCAAGTCGAAAATGTGTCGCAAGCGACCATAAACTGGATAGCCCCGTTGCAGCTTATCAAAGTTACGTGTGAACTTCTTTGCGAATGCATCCGCCGCAAGATCAGGTGAATTGGCAGCCACCCGTTCTCCCAATGCATTCATCATTTGTGCTTCGCTGAGCACTTGGACATTCGAGGATGCGAAATGGTAAATGTTGCGGTCAGGATCCATTGGGATTTTGTGATCCGTCAACGAAAACCACCAACGCACCAAGCCTGCATCGGTGTTGTTATTCGAGCTTGCAAGGACATCTTTTTCTTGCCAATAGGATTTCATTTGGGTCGGGCATGGTTCTAGCCCGAGCCCCAATCGCTTCATGTGGGCATCCGCGATGAGCAAGGCGTATCCCGTTGGCGAATCTTGAGTGAGTCCAATCACTTTTGCGTGCTGTCGACCAAGCTTCTGACGCCACTGTTCTACAAAGCGTTCAGGCTGGCGTTGCATCAATCGTACCGAAGTCGAGGATCGAACCATTTCATATGCCTCCGTCAGACGCTTGGGGTCCGGATCAATGGAACAGCCAAACTCACCTTTTTCTCGCAACACGTGCGGGGCGATACCGAGCAAGTCCTCTAGCAGAACTGGCGGTAGGCCTGTTTCTCGATTCAGTAATTCTCGGGATGCGTTCGTTACGAGGTTTCCAGCCGGTCCGCCAATAAACCACTCTCGTGACTCTTTGTCAAAAGCCACGTAGTCAATTCGATAGAGTCCACCGAGCAGTTCCATCGAGATGTTTGCACGTGTACCTCTTGGGTCGCGAATCCGTTCTTCTACTTGTTTATCCAATTGATGCAACGAGATCCAACGCAGTGAACTGGCTTGCTGCCATTCTCCCAATTCCGTGAGCGAAATATTTGTCGGCTTCTCCGTCTCTTTTTGGTTTCTAGGAAATTTAAGCGAAGAGAGCGTTGAGTTGCTTGTCTCAATGCGTTCAATCAATCCGCGAGGGTCGATTCGAACCCCTTGACGGTGAGGGGTCATGGAAGAAGTTCCTCCATTGACTGCCCATTCTGCGTCGATAACGTTTTCAATCAAGCTCATGAGTTCTGTGTAATCGGCAATAGATCCGCCACCATTGGACATAGGATCGCCGCGATATTGGTGCACTTGGCTCAACCATTCAAGTCGCTCCTGGCTTGGAAGCGTCCGAAGAGCAGTAATTGCGGAGCTACTATTCCCTGTCAAAACTGCATCACGAACGTTTTTCAAAGTCCCAGAATCGTTCAGGACCGGATCACCCACGAAGGCCAACGCGTAAGTGCTGCTAAGAAACGGAGAGAAACCGAGTGCAAGAACTGCAATTAGGAAACACATGATTGATCCTCCATGGATAAATCGATACCATCTAGGAACCCTATGGACCGCGAAGTGAGACACCCTAAAGTGTATCGGCCTCACGTGGCCAAGCGAATCTCCGCTCCCAAAAAAAAGACAAAACTAGTGACCTTTTTCATTTGACGAAGTCTCGTAAGGACCAACATATGCGTTTTCGATTAGGTTCGTTGTTTCTTTCCTTCGTTTTATCCTTTGGACTGCTGCCTTTCAGCGAAAAAAGTATGGCTCAACAATCAAGCAGTCCTGCAACAACGGTCGCGGCGGACGCTGATCCATTTCTGTGGCTCGAGGACATAACCGGCGAAAAGGCCATTGAGTGGGTCAAAGCTCGAAATGCGAAATCCCAAGCAAAAATGGAATCGGATCCGAAATTCAATGCGTTGCGAGAGGATCTGTTAGCCATCCTCGATTCGGACGCTCGCATTCCTTTTGTAGGCAAGCAGGGTGAATTCTACTACAACTTTTGGCGAGACAAGAAGAACGAACGTGGACTGTGGCGCCGAACGACACTTGAACAATACAAGCAGACGGAACCAGAATGGGAGTTGATCCTGGATCTGGACTTGCTTGGCAAAACAGAAAACGAAAATTGGGTATGGAAAGGTGCCAGCTTGCTGCGGCCGGAGTACAAGCGAGCTTTAGTGACCCTGTCTCGTGGCGGTGCAGATGCGGACGTTACTCGCGAGTTTGATCTAGAGAAACGCGAGTTCGTTAAGGATGGCTTTTCGCGGCCAGAGGCGAAAGGCAGCATGAATTGGATCGACCAGGACCACGTTTTTGTGATGACTGACTTCGGGGCTGGTTCCATGACGGAATCGGGCTATCCACGCATTGCAAAGAAATGGAAACGCGGGACGCCGTTCGAATCTGCCGAAATCATCTATGAAGGCAAGAGCGATGACATGTCGGCAAGCGCCTTTCACGACGACTCGCCAGGTTTTGAACGCAATTTTGTCAGTCGAAACCTTGCGTTCTATAATGACGAACTCTATGAGCTGGACGATCGATCCAAGCTGACTAAGGTTGAGGTTCCCAATAGTGCCAACAAGTCTGTCTTTCACCAGTTTCTGGCGATCGAATTGCGAAAGGCTTGGGAAGTCGGTGGCAAGATTTACCCTGCCGGTGCACTTCTCATTACCGATTTAGAAGCATTTCTCAAGGGAGATCGCAACCTTGAAATGGTCTTCGAACCATCGGAAACGACTGCGTTATCCAGTTTTGGTTTCACCAAGGACTTTGCTTATATCAACGTTTTGGAAGATGTGAAAAACCGAATTTACGTCTTGAGGCCGACGAAAAAAGGTTGGGTTCGAGAACCGCTCAAGGGAGCCCCGAGTCTCGGTACCGTCAACATTTCGGCGGTTGACTCCGACGAATCGAATGATTATTTCATGACTACAACGAACTACCTGAATCCGACGACACTTTCGCTCGGAACCGTTGGCTCAGAACCGTCGGTGCTGAAGCAACTGCCTGCGTTCTTCGATGCCAAGGGACTTTCCATTACGCAGCACTTCGCATCGAGCCAAGACGGGACTCGTATTCCTTATTTCTTGGTTGCTCCCGAGGGTCTAGAACCAAATTCCAATCTTCCGACACTCCTTTACGGGTATGGCGGCTTCGAAATCTCAATGCAGCCGGGCTATAGCCCGGCCGTCGGACGCGCATGGATTAGCCAAGGTGGAGTTTACGTCGTCGCAAATATCCGTGGGGGTGGTGAGTACGGCCCCCGTTGGCATCAGGCGGCACTCAAAGAGAATCGCTTGAGGTGCTACCAAGACTTTGCCGCTGTAGCCCAAGATCTCATAGCTCGCAAAGTTACAAAGCCTGACAAGCTTGGCATCCAAGGGGGATCGAACGGCGGATTGTTGGTTGGCAATATGGTCACGCTTTACCCAGGACTTTTCAAAGCAGCCGTTTGTCAAGTGCCACTCTTGGACATGAGACGCTACAACAAACTGTTGGCTGGTGCTTCGTGGATGGCCGAGTACGGCAACCCAGACGACCCAAAGCAATGGGACTTTATTAAGTCGTTTTCCCCTTACCATAACGTCAAGCCAGATGGAAAATACGCAAACGTACTTTTTACGACTTCGACCCGCGACGATCGCGTTCATCCTGGTCACGCCCGCAAAATGATGGCCAAGATGGAAGAGCAAGGTCATTCGGTCATGTATTATGAAAACATCGAGGGTGGACATGGAGGAGCGGCAAACAACCGCCAATCCGCATTCATGCAAGCCATCGCCTATACGTTCCTGAAGCAACAGCTCATGGGCGAAGCAAAATGAAAGCCATCTTACGAAGGGATTAGCATTTCTTTAAAGTCAATTACCGATTTGCCGACCGCATAAGTGGCGACAATCGTGATAGAAACGACTGCAATCCACAACATCGCATCCCAAGCCTTCGATGGGGCCAAGGCCTTTTCAATTCGCCGATATCGAAAATAAAGGGTCGTGATGGCAATCATGGGCAGGGTAGCAGCTTGTGCAAAACCGCCGACCACTATCATCGATTTTGGATTGGCGAAGAGCAAGAAAAGCAGGAGCGCTAAGACGGGAAAGAATAATGAAAAACGATGGATCCATTTGGCTCGGTGCGAAAAGTTGCGATAGCGAACCGCGCCGGTGAGAGTCAGGAAATCGGCTGTCATCCGAGCGTTTCCTGCACACGAGAGATAGAGTGTTTTAAAAAGAACAGCACCGGCGCCAATCAAAAAGACGATCCGGGTCCATGGTCCAAAGGTGTCTACAAACATGTGCGATAAGGTTGCGATCATGTCTGTTCCTTTCGGGTCCAACCCCTGTGGATGAAGTACTGCGGCTCCCATAAAATAGAACGAAACCGTCGAAATCGTAAAAACGATCATGCTGATCCAAGCATCGATGTACATAACGCCGATCCAGCCGCGAGCTCGTCGATTCCAATCCGAACTCCCATCCCTAGGGCCGACATAACGCGCATATCCCTTCTCCAAACACCAATACGGATAGTAAAACAGCTCCGTCGCTCCGACTCCCGTAATGCCGAAGACTCCGAAAGCCATTGCAATCGATTGAATGTCGGAAGAGGGGAACTGGAATTTTAGCCCGTTCAGAACTTGCGACCAAGGAATGGGGTAAGCGGTCCACGGAAGCAACATCGTGGCGGTCACGGTGAGCAGAGTCACCCCGATTACAATGGCTGTCGTTACGATCTCTATCCGTTTGTAGCTACCGCTCCACAGCAGTCCAATAGCGATAAAACAAGTGAGAAAAGCCCACGGTAGCTCGGGACGTTTCGCCAACGCACTCCCAAGCCACGAACTAGATGGAAGGCTGGACTCAAGATTTTGAGAAACGACCGGAAAGGCCAAATTTAAGGACTGCCCAACAGTACCTGTCATGGCCCCGAGTTGAAAAACGGTGGCGAGCATCATGAACAACCACCACCAGACAAGCCAATGAGCGCCAAATCGTGGCCCTGACAGAGCATTCAAGGCTCCCAAAGTTGGTTGCCCTGACGAAATCGCGTGTCGTCCTATTTCGATTTGAACAAAGACCTTAATGACGCAACTAAATAGGATCAGCCAAAGAAAAATAAAGCCAGTTTTCGCACCAAGGGCAGTGGTTAGTAGCAGCTCACCAGAACCGACGATCGTCCCTGCCAAAATAATTCCAGGTCCAATCATTCTCATGGCACTGAAAAAAGTCCTTGGCGGGTCCTGGATGGCATCCGCCGGCATAGCGTAAGGATCGTAATAGGAGTCTTGCGCCACTGGGAACTCGTTTGCGGAGGAAGTTTAGACTTGGGAGAGAATGCTGGACGGTCCGTGCCCCAATAGCATAACCGACAGCAATGCCGAATTGGCGTGGGTGTGTGGATTGTTTAAGCGCGTAGCACTTGAGCCTTCGTAGCAAAATCGTTGCCGGTTCGGTACACTGCGATCACTCCGCGATTGCTCGGAGCTGTTATTTTCTAATTCGTTATGCAAATTTGCCAAATGGAGCTCAAGCCGATGATCGTAGGAATCCCGAAAGAGGTCAAGGAAGACGAATACCGAGTTGCCATCCTGCCGGTAGGTGTCGAGGAGTTGGTATCGCGAGGCCACAAGGTCTTAGTTCAAGCCAACGCGGGGATCGGATCGGGATTGGCCGACTACGACTATCTGCAAGCGGGTGCCGAAATGTGCGCGACTGGCCAGGATATCTTCAATCGAGCGGATTTGATCGTCAAGGTAAAAGAGCCGTTGCAATCGGAATGGCCATTCATTCGACCAGGCCAAGCGCTCTTTACTTACTTTCATTTTGCGGCGGACAAGAAACTGACCGAGGCCATGCTTCACTCCGGTGCGAGTTGCTTGGCCTATGAGACACTACGCGATAGCCAAGGACGTTTGCCGCTGCTAACTCCGATGAGCGAAGTGGCGGGTCGTATGAGCGTTCAAGAGGGAGCGAAGTTCCTTGAAAAACCTCAAATGGGTCGAGGGATTTTGCTAGGCGGGGTGCCAGGCGTCGCGCCAGCTCACGTGACTATCCTTGGTGGCGGGGTGGTGGGTGCGAACGCAGCACGTATCGCCGCCGGCTTTCAAGCCGATGTTGCGATCCTGGATGTCAACTTAGACCGACTTCGCTATTTGGATGACGTCATGCCCTCCAATGTGAATGCTCTTTTTAGCGATCGGCACACGATCCGCGAGCAGCTACGACGCGCCGATCTGGTTATCGGCTCGATCCTGATCCCAGGCGCCAAAGCCCCCTACCTCGTTCGTACGGAGGACCTCAAGTTGATGAAACCAGGTAGTGTGATCATCGACGTTGCCATCGATCAAGGAGGCTGCGTCGAAACAAGTCGCCCAACAACGCACCGCGATCCAACGTACGTCGTCGATGACGTAGTCCACTATTGCGTTACGAATATGCCCGGTGCCGTAGGCCGAACCAGTACGTTCGCATTATGCAATGTAACACTACCTTGGATTGTGCAACTGGCGGAAGATGGTGTTGACAAGTGCATCGTCAACTCGAAAGCACTCAGAGACTCTCTCAACATTCACAAGGGGACGGTCACCAATCAAGCAGTCGCGAGAACCTTCGGTTTCGAGTTTGTCGCATAGAGTACACCTAAGAGTGATAGCTAGTGTGGCACGCCACAGAGTGCGTGTGGCACGCCCCAGAGTGATTAGTGATGGGCGTGGGAACTGTGGTAAATGTTTCTAGCGATTCCCACGCCCTTCGTAACCTCAGGGACGTGCCACACAAGCGTAACCTCAGGGACGTGCCACACGAGTACTACTGCCCAAAGGCGTCGAGCAGCCTAGGATTCTCTAGATTCAATCGATACATCATTTGGTTGTAGTTATACCGGGGCGTGGCTGGTGAGCTCGTAAACGTATTGCAGTAAGTCCCTTCGAAATAAAGAATGCGACCCCCATTCTGATCGAAAAAAGGATGATGGCAGGGATTGTAAAAACTCTGGCCAGGATGGGTCGCAATCTTAATGGCCTTCAGGAACGGTCCCTGAGGTGTGGGCGCTTCGGAGTAAAAAACCTCTCCTAGAAACGATGGGCTATTTTTGTCCCACGCTTGTTCGATTGCAACCATCACCCAACGCTGTCGGTAATCGTTCCAATGAACGGTTCCGGTATGCATCTCAACGACACGTTCGGGAGCTTCTGCATCACGTGGCAGATAAAGGGCCTCTTCGATTTTAATTAGTCCTTGTCTTAGCCAACGAAGCTCGTCCTTCTGCGTCACAGGTGGAGCTTTTTTCCAACCCCAGTCCAACTGCCCCGATTCCTTTCGCTGCGGCTTGGCGAGGGCAAGTTGCGATTCTGTAGAAAATTCATCCGGCTGGCCCTCGCGGCAAGTAAACGACTCGAACGCATCCCGATTCGTCTGTGCTGCTAATGTCGCCGGGACACGCGTGACTGGAAAGGGATTTCCAAAACAAAGGTATTCCACCCCGGCATCCGAATAGCGAATCGGATGAGCCTTTAGCATTCGCCATTTTTCCTGCAAATCAAGCACTTCATGGACTTCGAACATCGCTCGGTCATCGTTCCAAAGGACGGTTCCTTGCTCAAGGGGTTCTGTTAGGCCTTTTCGTCGCGAGTATTGCGCGACCATACGATCGAGGCCACTCCCGTCTTTCACAGTGCAGGCGCCTTCGATCCAAACGACACCGTCCTGGTTTGGTACATCCACCATGGCGCGAGCGAACTTATCTTCCTTAACAAAATACTGATGGTCGATCCCGATTGATGGATCTAACCCGCCGCGGTCTGGCATTTCCGAGACAGCACCGGCCGTTCGATAGAGCCCCAGCGGGTAAGCTAGTTGATTGGTATCTCCCCAAAAACAATATAGACGCTGTCGGTATGGCACGGCTTGGATAGAGTCCTGCCCTACGACTTTACCCGATCCAAGCGGATGGGCGACCGGCGATGGGTAGCCCAGTCGAATCGTATCCAGGTAAACGTCTCGACCAGTGATTCGATAGAGTCGCTCAGCAATGTTGATTCGAGTCAATTCAATCGTGTGCGACTTGCCAGGCACAATCGTTAATTTGACCCCTTCCATCCCAAAGCCGTCCTTGGTTTGGGAGTAGCCGGGTGACTTCACTTTAAAGAAAACGGTAGTTCCGGATAACTCGATTTCATCCAATGCGGCTCGGCCCGCGCTATCGGTGATATAGACGACGTCATCGACCGTGGTGAGTTCTACCATTGGAACTCCGCGTCGAGTTTGTTTGTCGACGACTTGAATCTCAAAGAGCTTGTCGGAAGCCAAGCAACGGCTCAAGCAGCCGCAGAGGAACAAGACGAATGAGCCGGTTCTTAGCGGACACTTCACAAGCGGTATTCCCAGGAGCAAAAGGTTGCAGTCGATGAACTGATCCAATTCTCCTCTCGTAGCATGTCCATTGAAACGGCAATCCGCGTAAATCCGTCCCCTAAAACGTGTTACTCAGCGAGGTGAAGCATGCGAAGGCTCAAGGTTGATTGGAAAAACACATCCACATGGATGGTGGGGATCGGGCTGGTATTTATTGCCATTTTTACGATCGGCTGTGCCGATTCAAGTTCCAAGACTGCTAGCGTTGCTGCTCGGTCAATCGCCCCCGCCACGAATGAAGTGCTGCGTCTCGAAGCGACCGGTGCAACCGTTGAAAACCGGGAAGCTTACGACTCCATCGAAGAAAACGGTTTTTTTCAGACGCTCGCCCAACCCCAGTCGACATTTGCTATCGATGTGGATACGGCTTCGTATTCCAACGTCCGACGTTTGCTTCGCAGTGGAGTCAAACCACCCAAGGGAGCGGTTCGACTCGAAGAGTTAGTGAATTATTTTCCGTACGAATATAGCGAGCCTAATGGCGAAACGCCCTTTTCGGTAACGACAGAAATTGCGGATTGCCCCTGGACTGCTGGCCACCAGTTGATGCGGGTCGCCATGCGAGGTCGTTCGATAGACTCGTCCAGTCGAAAACCTTGTCACATCGTGTTTCTGCTCGACGTATCTGGATCCATGCAGACTGCCGACAAACTTCCTCTCGTGAAGTCTGCCCTGAAAATGCTTGTAAGTGAGTTAAAAAGGGACGACCGAATCGCGCTGGTTGTTTATGCAGGTAGCAGTGGACTGGTTCTAGATAGCACTCCTGTTGCGGAATCGAAAAAAATTCTCGCGGCATTGGATAGCTTGGAGGCGGGCGGTTCGACCAACGGTGGGGCTGGTATCCAACTGGCGTACAAAGTGGCTCGATCCAACCAAATGGATGGAGGCGTCAACCGAGTCATTCTTTGTACCGATGGCGATTTTAATGTTGGAGTGTCCAGCGACAGTGCGCTGGTGGATCTCATTCAGACGGAAGCCAAAAAAGGTGTTTTTCTGAGTGTGCTGGGATTTGGCCAAGGCAACATTCGCGATAGTACAATGGAGAAATTGGCGGACAAGGGGAATGGGAATTATGCCTTTATCGATTCCATGCTCGAGGCTCGCAAAGTTTTAGTGGATCAGGTTGGCGGAACTTTGGTGACCATTGCCAAAGACGTTAAGATTCAAGTCGACTTCAACCCGAGCCATGTTTCCGCTTATCGATTGCTCGGCTATGAGAACCGCAAGCTTGAAAATCAAGACTTCCGCGACGATCAAAAGGACGCGGGCGAGATTGGTGCTGGGCACACAGTCACTGCATTTTACGAACTGATTCCTGTTGGCGTCGAGATGCCGATGGAAAAGGTACGAAGTTCGGAGTTCGTGGAGCAGAAACCTTCGGCTGCTTCTGCCTCGGGCACAATGTTGACGGTCAATTTACGCTACAAGCAACCGGATGCTGACACAAGCCAAGAATTTCAAGTGCGATTGGACAAAAAGAGCCTCAATGAACGAGCATCCAATGACTTTCGTTTTGCAAGTAGCGTGCTTGCTTATGGCATGTTGCTCCGTGACAGTCAGTACGCTGGAAAAGCAAGTTGGGAATGGGTCATATCGACCGCTCAAGATAGTATGGGAAAGGACCCATCCGGATTGCGAGCTGAGTTTGTTCAATTGGCGATGACGGCAAGCCGCATGACCAAGTAGCACCGTTCACTTCGTTCTCGCATATGCGAGCGGCATAAAGTAGCTGGGGGGGAACATGAGACCGCCCAGTTGTTTGAGAAAATGGATGTTGCAAGGTGACATTCAGTTGCTTTGGCCCGGAAATTGCAGTTGTACGGTAACGATTGGAAGTCATTTTCGCATTGTGAGAATGCAATTTCGATCGAGGCTAAGAAAATGAAAAGCGGTGGAATTCGCCGCTTTTAAAGGTCATAACCTGATAAGGAATCAAACAATGGAGTTCACTTCACGCAATTCACTTAAGTCGATTGTTTCAATCGTGGGTCGATCGGAAAGCGCAAAAGATCGTCGCTCCGCCATAAACGGTTCATGGTCCGACCAGGAGTTGGCGGAACGACGTCGATTGGCAGTTCAAATGCAAGTCGGGCTGGCCGCACTCATACCGATAGACCAGCAAAAAAATCCCCGATTAAAGAGAGCGCTTGAGTTGGCATCGTAGTTTTTTGTCGTCGGGGGAGTCAGACTAGGCATAAGACCTGCGACGATTCAAAGTTCAACGACTCACCGAATTGCAAAATCGCTTCACGAGTTGTTGGAAACAGGAGGGGATTTCTGGCGTAATTGCGATCGCGCTAACGCCAGTATGCTCATTGCTCCAGAACACATGGCCCTCCGCGCTCAAAGGCCAAACGCCGAACCGATCCGCAACTAGTTGTCACCTAAAAAGAAAAAATGGGGCTCGCACCTTTCGCGGGCTTGGATGGAAGGGGTCTGTTCACGTGTCCTGATTGCCGATCCAAGACTGGAAATAACGTTAAATGGGGCTAGGATATGCGGTCGCGAAGGCGCTTCTGCAATTGCGCCACCATCGCTGCTAATTCTTCGTTGGATTTAAGGTTCAGGACGTCGTCCGACGAAACCGAAGTCCCGAGTAATCCCTCGTAGATCTGAACACTTCCTTTAAATTTGCCACGTTGTTCGCCACGCTGCTCACCGATCTCGATACCACGCTGCTCACCGATCTCGATACCTCGTTGCTCGCCGATCTCGATACCTTCTTGGCGCGCATCGATCAGATTGGACTGAATATCCAAGCTGGCTTTCTCTCTTGCATCGTACATCTGCTTTTCCTCCGTTATCTCTCGAATGGCATTCAACTCAACGGTCGCCCGGAGAAATTCCAGGCCTGGGAGTAATTCTCGTAACTCTTCGACCGTATGTTCGCTCGCGTTCTTAATCCAGTATGCCCATTGCTCCAGAACACCTGCCTCTCGCAGTGCTCCACTATTCGTATTATACTTGGCGAGCTCGACCGTGTGAATCTCAATCGAATCTTCTAAAACCTTCCCACTCTGCCGGTCTACGAGCTGAAATTGGTGATGCATTTGCTTGTCATTCCACAGGTTTCTCATCAACAAACAAATGGAATAGGTCGCTTTGAGGTCGCTGTACCCCTGACCCGCTCGAAGCTGATCCGTGTACGCTTCGCAAGCGTAAAAGACGGCTCGCTT
>JAYTVM010000549.1:0-10771 GCA_043743995.1 Pirellula sp.
GAGGCTTTGCATGGTTAAGTTGTTAGTCCGTGACCGGGAAACGATTCAAGAGGCTGTACGCCGTTTTCGCAAACTGGTTGAACGAAGCGGGCTAAAAAAAGAAATGCGTCGCCGCGAGTTTTACGAAAAGCCAAGTGAAATCAAGCGACGAAGCCGTCAACGAGCGGAACGACGCTCTCGACGCATGCGTTTGTTGGGCATTTAGTCCGAGACGCACACCCGAACAACTCGGGCGAATAGCTCAATTGGTTAGAGCACCACGTTTACACCGTGGGGGTTGGGGGTTCGAGTCCCTCTTCGCCTACTTCCGTTTCCTGTCCACATTCGGCGTTCTACCCAAGCGAACGTATCATTTAACATCATGAAAAACGATATCCATCCCAATTACGTCGAGACCAAAGTAACCTGCGGTTGCGGAAACACCTTCCAGACTCGCAGCATTCGTAAAGAGCTTCGCGTCGACATTTGCAATGTCTGCCATCCGTTCTACACGGGCAAGCTGAAGTTTGTTGACACTGCTGGACGTATCGAAAAGTTCCAGACCAAATTCGCTGCTGGCACTTACGCAAGTCTCGGCACCAAGAAACCAGCGCCAAAGAAGAAGTAGCTGCTTGAGCCAATCGGCGATGCTCTTGAATGAAGCGTCGCTTTCATGAAGTGGCTCTGGCAATCAGAATCTCAAGACCGTCGCAGATTGCCAACTGAGGCATGCGGCGGTTTTGTTTTTTACCCAGCCAAGACAACGAATGAAAATCCGCGAACAACTCGAGCAAACCCTAACGCGGTTTAACGAACTCGAATCCATGATGTCCGATCAGACCATCTTGTCTGGCGATTCGTCCAAAATGGCCAATATCATGCGGGAGCACGGCGGGCTGGTCAAAGTAGCGACCCTGTTTCGCAATTACGAGCGGATGGCGGGGGAGCTCAGGGAGCTAGCCCCCATGCTGGCGTCGTCGGATCCAGACGAAAGCGCCATGGCGCTCGAAGAGACGAATCGACTCAAGGCGGAACGCCAAACGATTTGGAATACGCTTCTCGACATGAGCATCGGTGGTGAAGATGCCGCTCGCACTCGATGCGTTCTCGAAATCCGAGCCGGTACCGGCGGCGAAGAAGCCGCTTTGTTTGCTCGGGACTTGTACGCGATGTACAAGCACCATGCAGACAACAAGGGCTGGAAAGTCGAAATCATGGACTCCAGTGTTACCGAGCGAGGTGGATTCAAGGAAATCATTCTGGGTTTCGAGGGCGACGGGGTCTTTCGTGAATTGCAATTCGAAAGTGGCGGGCACCGAGTCCAACGCGTTCCTGAAACCGAAGCCCAAGGCCGTATCCACACTTCAGCGGCTACCGTAGCCGTCATGGCCGAACCGGAGGATATCGAAATCGATCTCAAGAAAGAGGATTACCGCGTCGACAAGTTCTGCGCGTCCGGGCCCGGAGGCCAGCACGTCAACAAGACCGAATCCGCCATTCGATTGACTCACTACGAAACCGGTGTCGTAGTCCAATGCCAAGATGAAAAAAGCCAACTCAAGAACTTGGCCAAAGCACTACGCGTTCTCAAAACACGCCTTTACGAAGCCAAACGTGAAGCCGAAATAAAGCAACGCTCCAACGAGCGCATGTCGTTGATCGGATCCGGTGACCGCAGCGAACGCATCCGAACCTATAATTTCCCCCAGAACCGACTCACAGACCATCGCATCAACTTGACTTTGTACAAACTCGATCAAATCGTTGCAGGCGACTTGCAACCCGTTTCGGACGCGCTGATCGAATACGAACGGTCAACCTTGCGAGACGATTCCGAAACTTAAACGGTGCACGACGCTCCGCGTCGTGATGCAAGCACCCTCCCAATCGCATTATCCCAAGGACGACCAAGATGACCTCCACGAGCACGACGCAATCGGATCCGTGGACCATTTTGCGCCTCCTCCAATGGACGACCGAGCATCTCAAAAAGTCGGGATCGCCGTCGCCACGTCTGGATGCCGAAGTTCTCCTCGCCCATGCACGTGGATGCGAACGCATCGCCCTCTATACTGCCTTCGCGGAAGAACCCGATGAGGCCGTGAAAGCCAAGTTTCGCGAAGTCGTAAAACGCCGCGCTCAAGGTGAGCCCGTTGCCTACCTAGTCGGAAAAAAAGAGTTCTACTCGCTCGCATTTCAAGTGTCCAAAGATTGCCTTATCCCTAGGGGCGAAACCGAACATATCGTTGTCGAGTGCTTGGATCGCGCCAAACCCACTCTGGCGGCAGAACCCACCAAACACTTTCGCATCGTTGACGTCTGCACTGGGTGCGGCTGTATCGCGGTCAGTGTCGCCAAGCACCTGCCCCAATGTGCCATCACCGCAATCGACCTAAGCCCAGCCGCTGTTGCAATCGCTAAAGCCAATGTGGAACATCACCATTTGACCGAACGTGTCTCCGTCGTTGAGTCTAATTTGCTGGATACCGTCGCGGACAACAGCGTCGACTTTGTGTTGAGCAATCCGCCTTACGTGTCTGAAGCTGAGTATGCAAAGCTTGACAAAACCGTGCGCGAGCACGAACCGCGAATGGCCTTGGTCGGCGGCGCCTCGGGTATGGAAATCATTGAACAGTTGGCATCCCAAGCAGCCAAGAAACTCGTTCCAAACGGCTGGTTCATCTGCGAACTGTCCCCCATGATCGCTGACCAAGTGGAAAGCCATATGGCCAGCACCGAGCAGTGGACCAACATTACAATCGTCAAGGACCTAGCCCGCCTCAAGCGACTCGTAGTCGCCCAACGCCCCACCACCTAATCCCAATTCAAACTTCAAACTTCCCTCTTCCTCCGTCTTCCTAGAAACACACTCAATATGCAAATGGAAAAACTGGTGTCGCTCTGCAAGCGACGTGGATTCATGTTTCAATCCAGTGAGATCTACGGTGGGCTTAACGGCTTCTGGGACTACGGACCATTAGGTGTTGAACTGAAACGCAATATCAAAGACGCATGGTGGCGCGATATGTGCCAAGGACACAACGAACTGATTCAGCCCGAAGGTGCACCTAGCACCTATGAAATGGTCGGCCTCGACTGCTCGATCATTATGCATCCGCAAGTTTGGAAATGCTCCGGCCACTACGATCTATTCCACGATTTCATGGTCGATTGCCGAGCCACCAAGAAACGGTATCGATTCGACCAAGTGCGCGGCAAATGGGTTGCCCGTGGTGAACAAAAGATCTTCGTAACCATGTTTGCCGATGCGGAGCTGGAACAAGAAGAAGTCACACGACGGGCGCTCAAGTTTTTTAATCTCCGAAACAAGGACTTAGGCCAACTCACTTTCGGTGATTCCTTCCTGACGCTCGACAAACTCGATCCGAGCCAGCGTCCAAGCGTCTTGGGGCCCGACACCACCGAGTTAGGAACCTTGACGGACCCGCGGGAATTTAACCTCATGTTCAAGACTTATGTCGGGGCCTTGAGCGGTGAAGAAGGTGTGGCATTCCTTCGTCCCGAAACTGCCCAAGGCATCTTCGTCAATTTCAAAAATGTTGTCGATAGTACACGAATTCGCGTACCATTTGGTGTGGCGCAAGTTGGCAAGAGCTTCCGAAATGAAATCACGCCTCGCAATTTCACCTTCCGTTCGCGTGAATTCGAACAAATGGAGATCGAATTCTTTTGCAATCCAAATGATTCACCGAAGTGGTACCAGTATTGGCGCAATCGACGCATGCAGTGGTACCTTTCGCTCGGCTTGTCCGGCGATCGATTGCGATTGCGAGAACATCATCAAGAAGAACTCAGCCATTACTCGTGCGGGACAGCGGATATTGAATACGCTTTTCCTTTCTTGCCGGAAGGGGAGTTCGGAGAACTCGAAGGCATCGCGCACCGAGGCGATTTCGATTTGCGATCGCACTCCGAAGGCAAGCTCGACCCTAAGAAACGCCCCTTGGAGCTCGAACTCAACGACCTAGGTCAACCGAAATATCGGGGCAGCGGCAAAGACCTCTCGTACCGAGATGATCTCACCAACGAGCGATTCATTCCGCATGTGATCGAGCCGTCGGCTGGGGCAGATCGAGCGACCCTGGCATTCCTTTGCCAAGCGTACCACGAAGACGAAGCACCGGACGAAGACGGCAAGTTGCAATCGCGTTCGGTAATGCGTTTGCACCCTCGGTTAGCACCGGTGAAGGCAGCCATCTTGCCACTGGTAAAGAAGGACGGCATGCCTGAAGTTGCGAAAGAAATCTACACGGCCCTCAAGCAGAAGTTCAACGTCTTCTACGACGAGAAGGCAGCCGTTGGACGGCGGTATCGAAGGCAAGATGAAATTGGCACCCCCTATTGCATCACGGTCGATACACAAACTTTGCAAGACCGTACCGTAACCATTCGCGATCGAGACACACTGGAGCAATGGCGGATTAAGATAGATGATTGCGTGAGCGAAATCACCGCGAGAGTAACGTAAGGTATAAGGTATAAGGTGTAAGGTGTAAGGTGTAAGGTGTAGGGTATAAGACATAGGGTATAAGACATAGGGTATAAGGTACTCTATGCTGTGCTTCCCTCAACGCCATCCACCACAGGAGATCGAACCAGCACCGGTTTAACGCGTCACACGCCCGGCAAACGCCGTGATGGTTTTTTCGAGAGTGATTGTCCGGCTCGTGCTTGTCCGGCTCGGGCTTGTCGGGCTCGGGCTTGTCGGGCTCGGGCTTGTCCGGCTCGGGCTTGTCCGGCTCGGGCGTGTCGGGCTCGGGCTTGTCCCGACCGGACACCGTTTTGGTGTCCTACGTACGCGGATCGAAACGATAACACATCCGCCCCCTAGTGCTTAGTCCGCCTTTGGCGGACTAAGCACTAGGGGGCGGGAGATAGGAGAATTGCTCACGCTTATAGTACGCCAAAACAGGGTTGCGGGGGGACGAGCCCCCACGCAACCCAACGATTTCGTTGCATAAAATCTTACTCCACTCCTCCACCGCCAACCCTCAACCCTCAACCCTCAACCCCAGCGGCCCATGGACTACCAACAGGGAGAGTTGTTTACAAACGAACTCGCCCCTTGGGAGATCGATGCGGCGGCGGAAACTCCGTGCGCGTCCGTCGCCTTTCCCGAAGCACCCTTCGGACCGTACGATTACCGTATCCCAGACGAACTCGGCGGCTTGATTAAGCCTGCGATGCGAGTCGTGGTTCCGCTCGGCAAAGGCAATCGCGAGATCGTCGGCTATACGATCGCAGTTCACATCAGCCAGCATCCACGCCAGCTCATCAAACCGATCCTGAGGGCCATCGATCCTGAGCCGTTGTGCAACGCCAACCTGTTGCAACTGATCCAATGGATGAGTCGCTATTATCTGGTTCCGATCGGACAAGTCTTTGAAGCGGTCATTCCAGCCGGCGTCCGCGCTGGGGCGGGCACTCGCAATCAAACGCTCCTTAAGCCTTCGCTCAAAGCCAGCGATGACGCGTTGGTAAAATCGCTACCGATCAAGCAGCGTCAAACATTGCAGCAATTGATCTTAGCCGACGAACCCCTTTCGCAAGAACAATTGCGGCATCTAGCCCAATGCTCCGATGGGGTCATCAAAAAGCTATGCGAGCTGCAATTTGTTGAATCGTATACCGAACGCGTAATGACCTTTGGCAAAGACGTCATCGCTGAGGTTTACGAGCGCATCATGCCACCCGCTTTGTCGTCAGACCAGCGAATTGCATTGCAAACGATCTACGGAGCCATCGACTCGGGCGAACATGAAACGATACTTTTGCATGGCGTAACCGGAAGTGGTAAAACGGAAGTCTACATGCAGTCGATCGAACAAGTGATTTCGTACGGGCGACAAGCCATCGTGCTCGTCCCCGAAATCAGCTTGACCCCGCAAACGCGATCGCGATTTCAAAACCGGTTTGCCAGCGTCGCGGTTTTGCACTCCAAAATGAGTGGCCCAGAACGCCATTACCAATGGAAGAGGATCGCCGAAGGGGGTGTGCAAGTCATCATTGGCCCGCGAAGTGCAATCTTTGCACCCGCTCCATATCTTGGCTTGATCATCCTGGACGAAGAGCATGAAAACTCCTTTAAGCAAGAAACAATTCCGCGTTATCATGCTCGAGACGTTGCAATCCATAGGGCATCGTTAGAACGAATCCCGCTTGTTCTCGGATCTGCAACACCCTCCTTGGAGACCTTTCATCGAGCCACGATTGGTCAGTACAAGAAGGTGGCGCTGCCTCGTCGTATCCTGAATCGCCCGCTCCCAGAAGTGACCACGATCGATTTGCGATCCAATCGAATCGACGTGGATCGGGGCAGCATGTCGCAACCACTGGTCAAGGCCATTGAGAAGACATTGGCCGAGAATGGTCAGACGATTTTGTTGCTCAATCGACGGGGTTTTGCGACGTCGATTCAATGCCCGGCCTGCGGCCACGTGGTTACCTGTCCGGATTGCGACTTGGCTTTAACGCACCATCGCGAAGGGAGCAAAGCGCTTTGCCATTTTTGCGACTACACCATCGCCGTACCGCAAGTTTGTCAGAAGTGTGGTTTTGAGGCGATTCGGTTTGCGGGACTGGGGACTCAAAAACTGGAGATGGAAGTGCAACAGCGGTTTCCAAATGCAGTGATTGCACGCATGGATTCTGACACCATGAAGAAACCGGGTAGTCACGAGCGCGTTCAAGCCGATTTCCGATCGGGCCGAATACAGATCTTGATGGGAACGCAAATGATTGCCAAAGGGTTAGACTTTCCGAATGTATTGTTGGTGGGGGTGATCAACGCCGACACGGCCCTTCATTTCCCGGACTTCCGTGCATCGGAAAAAACGTTTCAATTGGTCACGCAAGTCGCGGGCCGAACCGGGCGCGGTGAGCGAGGTGGCGAAGTGCTTGTGCAGACTTATTCGCCGGACCATCCTGCAATCATTGCGGCATGCAAGCATGATTACAATAGTTTCTCAGATCAAGAGCTTGCGCAACGCGAGCAGTATGGCTATCCGCCGTATGCTTCGTTAGCCCGAATCATTATGCGAGGGCCGGTACAACTTGAGGCCGAAGAGTTCGCCGATGGAATCGTCAAAAAAATTCAGCTTGAGATCGCCAGAACATCGGCACCGGTGCGAGTGCTTGGCCCGGCACCGCCGCCGATTGCAAAGCTCCGAGGACACTACCGTTTTCATGCGATGCTCATCTCCAAAGATTCTGGCGCGCTCAACGCCATTCTTTCTAGAGTGCAATCGACCACAAAAGCAACGGGCGAGAATCTTTACCTCATCGACATCGACCCCCTGGACATGCTCTAGCCGCTGGTCGTCGATATTTTCCAACGCCAAAAACAGCCACAATCGTGGCACACAACCAAAACATCCCATTTCCAAAATGGGAATAGTAGGTCTGGTCCTCAAACCGATGGATCTTGGCAACGAAGCTGGCGCTTTCATACGGGGCAACCATTTGGATCATTTCTCCGGTTGGCTTAATCGTGCACGAAATGCCAGTGCCAGCGATCCGCACTAGGTACCGTCGGTTCTCAATCGTTCTCAGTTGAGCAAGTCGGAGATGCTGGTAGAGCGCAATCGGCTGTTCGAATGCGGATGCATTGATGATGCAGATAAAGGCCTCAGCCCCCGCCAGACAGGTTCGCCGCACAATATCAGGTGAGATGTCTTCATAACAAATGAGGACGCCGAGTTTGGTACCATCGGGCATTGACACTGGTTTATCTTCGACGCCGGGTATGAAATAGTTTCCGAGTTGAAACCACTCGTGAAGCTTGGGAAAGTACTGCTCACCAGGTACGTATTCTCCTAATGGCATCAAGCCACGTTTGTGGTAATGCGACAGAACGTTGCCAGTCGAATCGACGAGAAACGCCGTTTGCTGGTAGGGTGCGTCCTCATTCTTTGGGCCTGAAAAACTTTTCCCGCCTACGATCAACGGGGCAGGCAAGCCAAGGAGATCCGTCGTGTCAACGACGGGTGGTAACGATGCACGGGCAACTTCTAATAGATCCCGGAAGGATTCTAAATTTAGAGAATGGGTTCCGAGCGTGGACTCAGGCCAGCAGATCACATCCAAATTGTCCTCTAGTTTGTTAGTCGCAGCCCGCAACCGTGCGATCGACGTGACATCCGCCGGGTTTTCCTGAATGCAGCCGATAGTGTAGATAGGCGACGTTTCCATTTTGTTGCTCCACCGCGATAACTGGTAAAATCCATAGCTGAGATCTGACAGCAACAGGATGGCAACGAGTGCGGCTCCCCAAGTCGCATTCTTTTGACGTTGTGTGTTCGATGCGAATTTCCAATCGAAAAGCAATTGAGGAATTGCCGCGCACCAAAGCACAACCCACGTAATGATTGGACCTCCTCCGAGATCGGCGATTTGGGCTAGTGGCAAACACGCCAATTGCGTGTGGCCGATCTCCCAAGTGAATACGCGAGGCCAAAATATTCCAAACAAAATCCAAACAGATATGGGTACCAACAACCCAAGCGACGATGGCTGAGCTCGCCTTAGGTTTGCGATCAAATAGGTAAAAACCGCAAAGGGGATAGACTCCCATAGTATCAGTCCGACGAAGACAGCTTTGGGAATAATACCTTGCGTGTTCAATGAATACGCAAGCATTTGCTCAGCCCACCAAAAAGACGTCGCCATCGACATGAAACCGAAGAAAAACCCAAGACACATCGAAGTTTTTGGGGGGTGTCGACATGCAATGCAAATCAAAATCGCATACCCAAAATAGGTAGAGATCCAACCATGGAGACTTAGCCAATCCGCCGCAGCCAGTTGAGCAGCGACAATCGCACCAATACCGCTAACCAGCAAGGCAGCAACGGGATGGAACCGACGAACGTGCCGACTACCTTGCGCAACAAGGATTTCTCGAAGTGCAGGTTGCACAACATCTCGATCCAGCACAACTAGAACCGAGTTGATCACGGTGTTTTCAACCATGGGAAAAAAACTCCTCGATGGCTGTGGAATCTGCGTTGACGCAAAGCGAACGCACGAGATTTCGATTGAATTCCATTTGAAGAACCAAGTCCAAGGGAGTCGAAACTCTCGAACCGGATCTAAGGCAGACGTGCGTTTGGAGAAATGCAATTTCTCCGTCCACAGCCATCAGATCTTGCTCGTGGAATCGATGCGCTACAATCGAATGGCATAGACGGTTGAGCCAAGATTGTAGGCCGTCCTGTCCCTTCCATACCCCAGTAAAGGGGATTCGTTCGCTCCCTTTGCATTCGACCAGTACTTCATCTGTCGCAATCGGTTCCGCCGAATGCGAAGGAATGCCTTCACCGTGAATGGCATCCAAAAGTCGATGAACTGTTTTTTTGGGGGAGGAGATCAAATCCTCCGCACAGACATGGATACCGTAACAACACAATGACTGCGCGATAACCTCGATAGCCTCGAGGGATAGCGAGCGTCCACTCTCGGCTTTTCGTATGAGACGGTCACAGTAACCTGACCGATGGGCCAGCTCCTCCTGCGTCCATCCCAATAATTTCCGAAAGTGTTTGAGTCGATAACCACAAACCTGAACGTTTCGGTCCGAAGTCGCTTGGATGTTGCTCATGATGTACCGCATGATAGCTGTGAAAGTTGGGCATGCACTAAGCCAATTGGCTGTCGCGCTCATTCCGCGTCTATGATTGCTGAAACAGATTCTATGCGTGCTGGTGAGGTGGCTGCAAGCACACGATCAAATTTAGCAGTACCTGTTTCGAATGGCTCATCACACGTGACCCCTTTCATAGAAACGTCGCATCGGAAAAGCCATGCGTTCCGGTAGCGTTCCTACTGTTTTGTAGGTCGGGTGCATAGATTGTGGTTGTTAAAGAAACTCCGTTCGATGAATTGAGGACGCGCAATGCCTATCTCAAAGCCAGCCAAATACAACCTGAGTTCCACAAGATCGACGCTCAACCCAGCCTTTACGCTGATAGAGCTACTGGTGGTCATCGCCATCATCGGCGTTCTAACTGGAATACTTTTGCCCGCAGTTCAGTCGGCTCGCGAATCGGCTCGCCGACTTCAATGCTCGAATAATCTGCGAAACCAGGCTCTCGCGGTTATCCAATTTGAGGGTGCCAGGAAGCAGTTGCCTCCGGGTCGGGTGTTGACGAATGACTTGGATTACGGCTGGAGTTTTTATGTGCTACCGTGGCTCGAACAGTCATCTCTCCATGAAAAGTTCGATCCCAAAAAACCCTGGAATATACCCCAGCATATCGATTCGATTCGAACGGCATTGCCCGTCTTTCGCTGCCCTAGTGGCCAGATCGACTTCGATGGGGACATGGATTACGCGGGGATCAATGGAACCGTGATTGGGATTGATCCTACCGACCCGTTCGATCGAGGTGTTATGGTCTTAGTGTCTCGCGTAGCGGGTCCGATTCGATTATCCAGCGTGACGGACGGCCTTAGCAACACTGTTTGCATATCGGAAAGTCCCGACCGCGAATCTTTGGCGGGATTGTGGATTCATGGACTCAATTGCGTATCGCACGACATTGGCGGCATCAACGCGAATCTCGACGGAATTCGAAGCTTACACGTAACGGGTGCAAATGCAGCCCGTTTAGATGGATCCATATCGTTTTTGGCCAGCAGCATAGACAAGTATGTTTTGGCAGCCCTGCTTACACGGAATGGTGGCGAGGTGTTGCCGGAATAACTGTTTTGATTTGCTATTCATTACTCGTTATGAAAGGACTAACTCAAGAGTGCGTTTGGGACGAATCGA
>JAYTVM010000550.1:0-10744 GCA_043743995.1 Pirellula sp.
CGAGGCTACGAGGCGTGAACTGCGGGACTCGTAGCCTCGTCCACTACGGTCATCAACGCATTTCGCGAAATTGAGTTTTCCATGATTACTTGTGCATCGGTGCTTATGTGTTCATTTCACAGCAATGGGCACTTCACAGAAAGTCAGTGTGGCAATACCGTTTTTTCCAACCATGAGCTTTTCCTGGCTCCAGCTCTTTTCCTTGAGGTAAGTGATATGCTTCGCCGCGGAAGCCTCTTTCAAAGTGAACGTGAGCACATTCCCATTCAACGACCCCGAAACAACCTTGTCCTTTTCTCCGTCGAGATAGAACTGTCCAGCCAAAGTATCCGCCCAATCGATAGGTTGGTCGAACTCGAGTGCGATGGTGTCCCTGGCTGGGCTGGTGTAATACGCTTGCCGCAGATTGGGCGCTGTGATGGATTCGGTATTTTTTGCGCCGTAGTGATCGCGTTCGATCAATGGTTGAATGAGCCTCGCAAATTCGGCCCATCCGACGAGTGGGAAATGGCAGCCTCCGGGCGGCTTAACACCTAACGTGGACATGATGTCCATATTGGAGTAAAGACTTGGTAACTTCCTCTGCATCTCGCGCAACATGTCGCCATGTCCATTTCCCATGCTGCATGAGTTGGGCCATATCTGGAACAGATAGTAGTGCTGATTGTTTGGAAAATCCTGCTTCCAAGCCGCCGACATTTCGACAAAGTATTTTTGATAAGTCTCCGAATCATAACCGCCATCGGGACCATCCGCCCCTTGATCGTTCTCGCCCTGATGCCATAGAATCCCTCGGATACCGTGCGTCAGTCGGGCCTGTTGAATGCGCCAGAGCATCCGACCATAGATCGTTGTGAGGTCCGTTGGGTCGGTTTCGTTTCTTTGATGTTGGTCGATCCGAGTTCCGCCTACGGCGCCATTGATGATAAAGATGGGCATTTTTTGGCTTTCGACCAGCCGCTTGGCTAGCTCCATTCCCCACCAGCCGAGTTCTGCCTTGTCCCCTTTCTGGGCTTTCCAAACCGGATTGCACCAGAGGTTATCAGCCATGCCTTTTGGATTACTTTCTGGGCGGCCATAACTTCGAATCCACTCGTTGGTTTCCGGTGGAGACTTTTCGCCCGTGTCCGTGGCCAATGCGTTGGATTGGCCTTGAATGATGTAAGCGTCCCCGCAGACGAGGTTCGTGACAATCTGAACCACCCTTTCAACATCGCCCGTCTTGGTCCCAAATTCGACGTTGTACTTGATCAATCCCGGCTTAAGCTTAACCGTGAATGCATAGTCTTTATCGGTTCCAAGCTTTCGGTTTTCAGTCTTGAATGTCCGAGATTCTGTTGCGAACAGTTTGTCGTCAGCGTATACCTTTAGAAACACTGAGTCCGCAGGTTGGTCCAACGTTCCGTTGTAATGAAGCGTTCCTAAGTTCTTATCGTCGCGGGCATAGAACTGGTTGTCGACGGGCTTTTCATCCTTTCCAGGAGTCCGTTGGACCCAAGGGTCGGTCTTAGGCTCTGTCACAAGAATCTCGCGTGCAGCAGTCGTCGGAGAGCCGCGATTATCGATCGCCACGGTCACGGTGATCGGACCAGAATACTGCGAACGTTTCAGGACAAACCGGTCGGGTTCCACTTGCTTGATCACAGCACCACCGGAAACGGACCAGACGTAATGTAGTTCTCCTGCGCCTTGGGACTGCATCGCGGCGAGATTGCTTATGCGAGGCAACACTTCGATGGTGTCTCGTCCATTCCATTTTGTGGGCGCATCAAGCGTGAAATCAGGCTCCGGAATTTTTTCCTTGACGGTCACCGCGATGTCTGCGGTCCTGATTTGATTGGCATAAACGGCTTTGCACTGAAGACCAAATGACGTATCAGCCACCACGCGGCCAGCGTCGAGAGTATACGAATACTGGTCGACAGCCACGATCGAGTCCACACCGTCACGTTTGAGAATCCAATACAACTTTTGCGCCCCATCGGCTTGAACGGTGAGCGTCTGGCTCCGGCCTTCCGGCAAAGTGATCTTCGAATCAGAAACTGAAAATGTGCTTCCTTCTTTCACCAGCAATCCCGCGAGGGTTTGCATGGGCTTTTGGTTTTCGTATTGCAGCTTGATCCACTCGGCGGAACGCGTCACGCTTGAGACTCGCACTTCGTCGATGTCGCCGATGAAGTCATAGTTGTTGTACCAACCACCGATCCACAGCCGAGCAGGACTTTTGATGTTCAAAGGGGCCGAGGCCGTTTTCGTCTCCCCCTCGAGTACACCGTTCACGTAAACTCGCGATTCGCCTTGGTGATACGTGTGAACGACATGAGCCCATTTCGATAATGGAATGGCGTTTCTGGTTTCGACATCGGCACCAGAAAAATAGCAATCCATTTTCACGTGAGGCGGGCTGCGATAGTGCATGACTACTTTGCCTTGCGAGTGCTCGTTGCCCCAAGCAATGACTCTACCGTTTGTTTTTTCCGCGCGGAACCAAGCTTCGGTGGTGTGGTCATTGGCTCCTGTCGGGTAGTTGGAGATACTCTCCCCACAGAACAAACCTTGCCTTCCGGCCAAGTGGCGTGCCTGGCCAATGATCCCGCTTACAGCTTCCGTGCCGACGTCTTTGGATTGGAGCGACCCAACTTCGTCGTCGACTGTATCGCCGAGGTGCCACACGCTAAGGTAGCCGTTCGACTGATTGAAGACCCCCTTGCCCGATGACTCACTTTTCGCATTCGCATTTCCCCAATAGACTCGCAACTCTTGGCGTGCATTCCCGCCAATCTTGGGCATGCGCACCCACACGGTCGCCTTTCCACCCGCCGGATCCCACTCCTCGATTTGATAGGGCAGAGGTATGCCGTCGCTGGTGGCAAAACGCAAGTCTTCACCGTATGATTGTGCCTTCGCGAAATCAAACGACTCCTTATTCAATCGGATGAGCAAAGGGAATCCTTCAATCGATGCGGCAGCCGGCAGATCCGCGCCGTCGGGTGTGGTTAAAATGAAGAGCGAGCCCGACTGCTTCCAGTCGGCAAATTGGGCGATCGCCGGACCGCTAAACGTTTGGATTGTCGCAGCGAGAAGAAGTAAGGCAACGAAAAGGTGAGGCTTGGCGGACATAAGGCTCTTTGCTTTCATTTCTATTGGCTTGGCTTTTGGATCGCTCGTTCCATTAGTGGGATAGGCTTCCAGCCTGTCAAGCTGAAAAGGACAGGCTAGAAGCCCATCCCACTGCAAAATATTAGCCCGAATCGAAAGCCGGTAACGTATAATTCAATCTATGTTAAGGCTATGATGCCAAAAGCGAAATCCATTGTTTGAAACTCGGTTTGCAACTCGGCGGCATGCGACGTTCCGACACAACACCGGACGTGTCATCATCGCGCCAGCTGCCTTTTTTGCAAAGTCATCGAGCCCCCGTTGTTTGTTTTTCTATGCTGCTTTCTATGCTGTTACGAACGTCAACTTTGATCGCCAGAGTTCTTTTGTCATTTTCTTGGCGGGAATTTCGCGTCTGTTGCTAGGTCAACGCTCCTCACGAACGACAATCGGAGGATACTCATCCTCTATGGATCGAGTACAATTTCAAGATATGAGCGAGGGATTGCCGACGGCCCCTCGCCTTAGAAACACTTTAGATGACATGAAACGACCAAAAACATCCAATCAACCGGAACTAGAACGGATTGATTTTGATTGGGATGATTCTGTTGAAATCCCTGCTGCCACCGAACAGATTTTGATGGATGCCGATCGAGTATTACAAGCGTATTGGGATCAATGGACCAAGAAGCCGATTGAGCAATACGTGGCTTGTGATTTTCGCGATGTCTGGCGTGCTTTATCGAAACTGACGGCAAGCAAAATGGCCAAAGGCAACACGTTTTGCGAATGGGGTTGCGGTTTTGGAATTGTCACTGGCCTAGCCTCGCAATTGGGATGGGAGGCAATCGGAATCGAAGCGGAATCGTTTCTCGTCGATCAAGCCAACCTTTTTTTGGTTCGGAATCACCTGAAGGGCGAGATCCTGCATGGCAACTTTCTTCCACGCGGGAGTGAGCGGCTTGCGCACTCTCAGTCGGACCATGCCTCGTTGTTCCATCAAGTGGAGAACGCATACGAACAACACGACCTGGGACTGGACGACTACGCCCTGGTATTTGCTTACCCATGGCCGGGTGAGCATGTTTTTTTGCAAGAGGTGTTTCGGCACTATGCTGGTGAGGGTGCCCTCATGCTCATGTTCCTCGGCCCATACGAAATAGAGCTCTACCGTAAAGCGTAGGTCAACGTGGCGGATGCTGCCAGCATCCGATCCGACGCTAGCAGCGTCGGCCACGACGTCAACGTGGCGGATGCTGCCAGCATCCGAACCGACGCTAGCAGCGTCGGCCACGACTCTTTGTCTTATTCAAAGACGAGAAGTCGCTTCTTATTCGTAGGGATGCATCAAAGCTTGGACTTTGGTAAAACAAAGTTTAAATAACCAAAGCAACATTTTCTCACCGAGCCTCGCATGTCTGCATCCACCAACGAAGTCAAGTATCTCCTGTTTGATGTGGAAAGTGTCGCAGACGGTGAAGCGATTGCGAAGACGCGGTATCCGAATCGCAAGTACAGTCCCAAACAGGCGATCGATGCGTTTCGACAGGACCTTATCATCGAAAGTGGTCGCGATTTCATTCCTTACACCTACCATACTCCGATCGCTGTCGTAGCGGCCAAAATCCGGGAGGACTTCAGTCTGATGGAGATCGTCTCGCTGGACGAACCTCACTTCCGACCGGCTGTGATCACGCGTTATTTCTGGATGGGTTGGGAACGATATGCTCGACCAACTTTGGTGACCTTCAATGGTCGGTCCTTCGACGTCCCTTTAATGGAGCTCTCTGCGTTTCGATATGGGATCAGTGTTCCGTCGTGGTTCAATATTCACGACAAATCGTTTGAGCAGAACCGCAATCGATACAATGTCCATTCGCATTTTGATTTGCATGAAATCCTGACGAATTTCGGCAGCAGTTGGTTCCGCGGCGGACTGAACCTGGCGGCGAGTCTACTCAATAAGCCTGGAAAACTAGATGTTCAAGGAAGTATGGTTCAGGATTTGTATGCCGCTGGCAAGAGTGCGGAGATCAGCGAGTATTGCCGTTGTGATGTTCTCGATACCTACTTTGTGTTCCTGCGGGTTCAAGTCATGATGGGGCGATTAACACTCGAGCAAGAGCGCCACCTAACCGATGCTACCAAGCAAATGATTCAAAGCCAAGCGGACGTGCATCCCGCTTACCGTAGTTATTTGGGGCAATGGGGTGAATGGTCCGACCCGTTTGCCAACATGACTGGCCTACAGGCGAAAGCCAACGCCAAGGAAGCTAGCCCGAAGTGACGGTTAGTCATATTGAATTTTGCGACGTCAAGACGACGACACCGCAAGGCGTGAATTTTCGGAAATCTATCGATCCTTCAAGGATTCGCCCGTCGATCGCATGCTTGGCCTGTTGCAAATCACTTTTTGCAACTTTTGGCCCGGACTTTGCGTCAGGACTGGATGTGCTGCGAGACGCGGGTCTCAAGGGAGCATCCGCAGTTAGCAGTTTTTCTTTAAGGGAATAAAGCTATGTTTCGCAAGACTTTTTGTGCGCTTTTGGCGGGCGTGGGTTTGATGGGTTTGGCTGGGTCTGCTCAAGCTCAATTCTACGTGCCTCACACCTCGACGCACATCGATTACGTGCCGCACACGACGACCCATTTGGATGCGGTACCTTATTCGTCGCAAAGGATCGTTGTTGGGGGTAGTTATCCGTCGTACACTCGTCCGAATGTTTATGCGCCGACTGTCGTTCCTGGTTATTCCTCGTATCGACCGGCAATCCGACACACAACGACGCACTTGCACGTCGTTCCGCACCGTGGCCACTATCACGTCGTGCCGCATACGACCACACACAGACATCGCTAAAAGCAAACAGCTACGCTGTGGCTGGCGTTGCCCCACGTGGCGGATGCTGCCAGCATCCGAACCGGCGCTAGTATCCGAACCGACGCAGGTATCCGAACCGACGCTAGCAGCGTCGGCCACGGGGGGGGCTTCCGGGAATTTAGATACGACTGGCCCATGTCTTGCGATCGATGACTTCGCTGATGAAATGCTGTTGCGCACACAGAATGGATCGATGGAGTTGTTCGTCCGAGACCTTGCCCGCTTGATTGTCCAAAGCCAGCGTTCCCGTTGCATCGCTCAGGAATTCCACTTTGTAGCCCATGTGCATGCCTTGTCTCGCAGTCGTATCGCAACAGATATGTGTCATGTAGCCCGCGATGGTGAGCGTGTCGATCCCTCGCTCATTGAGCCATTGCTCCAGTTCGGTATTGGTGAAACAGCCAGGGAGGGTCTTGTCCATCAAAAGATCGGACGGGCGATCCGCTAGTTCAGGATGCAACTGCCAACCTTCGGAGCCTTGTCTAAAAATCGGCAGCTCTTTCTCTTGATGGCGAACAAAAACCGTGGGAACTTTGTTTTTGTTCGCCAAATCAACCACTTCGAGGATGTTGGGCAAATGGTTGGTAGGGTGCGTTACCGGCAGTGCACCGGTAAAGTATTCGTTTTGTACATCGATGACTAACAGGGCTCGGGGCATGGACTTACTCGCAAGAGGTTTGAGGAAGGAATGGCAGAATTCAGTTTCCAATTGGCTTATAGTTGGGGTGTGTACTTGAGTTTCATGGTCTGCATCATGACTTGTTTTAACTCGACGCCTGGCTGTTTCGGATCAGCGTTAGGTTTAATGACATTCATGGTCATTTCTTGCTTGAATTCTGAGTGGTCGATACTTCCGCGGGTGTTGTCGAACCAAATCATGCCGCTTGATTCTTGGCTCTTCAACTTCAATCCGGAATTGCTTAGGGCGTCTGCCACCTTGACGGCGGTGGTGGCTTTGATTCGATCGAGCAATTTCCCGTCCGCCTTTTCTTCGCCCAAGTATTGGTAGGTGGTGCTGACGATCAACTTGCCAAAGGGTGGCATGTCGAGATCGTATTGTGACGACCAGTTTTCACCTACGTCGATCGACTTGTTTGGGAACTTGAGGGAGCCATTGGCAGCAATCTCTTTCAAGCCCGCGGAACTGAGTTCATTCAGGTTCTTCGAGACCTCTTCGGGTATGATTACGTCTGCGACTTCACCACTCGGTTTTGTTTTTACCAGGAAGCGGGAGTTTGCCAACGGACGAATTCCTTTTGCCATGGATTCTGCTAAGCCGACAAGTGGCTGATTGTTGTTGGTGTCGATTAGAAAATTTCCGGCGGAGGATTTCACGTCGAGCCGGACTCGATGGATCATTTGTTCGATGGAGGCGAGTCCGTCCGGGGCGACGTCCTTGACCGTCCACGCGACATTCGTGGTTTGTATCGTCTGCGTTTGATTGGTAGCCGAAACCACACCGCCAAGCCCCTCCATTTTCATGCTGGTATCTTGCTCTATCAGAACGTTTGTTACACCGTTTTTTCGGAACTTCCAAGCGAGCGTTTTTTGAGCCCAACAACTGGGTGTTACTCCAACCGAAATCAGCGAAAAAGTCGCCAAAGCAATGACATGACGCAAAAAAACGATGGGTATCATATTGGTTTCGAAGGTTAGGTAAAATGAACTTTCGCTCAAGTGAAGCCCGACAATTCCAGTCGAGAATCACAGCATGGAGTGCACAGGGAGTGCATGTCACACTGTTATAGAGGAAACGGCTTCCGATCGCTACCTTAGGCGAGCGGCAGACAGCAGACTACCAAGCCAGGCCACCGTGTGGCACGCCCAAAGCGATTAGCGATGGGCGTGGGAAGTGTGGCAAACGACTCTAGCGATTCACCACGCCCTTCGTACCTCAGAGCGTGCCACCCAGTTTACCTCAGAGAGTGCCCCCCAGTTTGCCTCAGAGCGTGCCACCCAGTTTGCAGGTAGATTTCAAACTGCCCCTCGCCTTACAGCAAAGCCCGCCAGTCCTTCGCGGACGCATTCAAAATCATACAACTCTCCCTCGATTCTCCCCCTCGATTCCATGGCTACCCACATCTGGTATACTTCGACAGCGTGAGTCATCCCTTCTCATTCCCAATAAATTGGACCTCCGACCGTGAACTTAAAACTCAAAAAATCGTTGACGAGCCTTGTCGTGATTGGACTTTTGTCTATCGGATTTCAATCCGCCGGAAGTCGGGCTGATGAAGGCATGTGGCTTTTCAATGCCGTACCAAAAGCCCAGCTTAAGAGCGCACATCATTTTGAACCGACCCAGCAATGGCTGGATCACGTCATGCTTTCGAGTGTCCGCTTTAATTCCGGTGGATCGGCCTCGTTCGTTTCGTCGCAGGGGCTTGTGTTAACCAACCATCACGTCGCCTCGGACACCCTCTATAAACTTTCCACCGCGGAACACAACTACAATGAGGATGGCTTCCTAGCCACCACGCTTGCGGACGAAATCAAAACACCCGACTTGGAACTCAATCAGCTTATTTCGATTGAGGATGTGACTGCGGTGGTCAACACCGCCATCAAGGACAGCATGACGCCTCAGGAAGCCGGCAAAGCGAGGCAAGCCAAAATGGCGGCCATCGAAAAGGAGTCGCTCGATGCAACCGGTTTGCGCAGCGATGTGGTCACTCTTTACGGTGGAGGTCGATACCATCTGTATCGTTACAAGAAATACACAGACGTGCGGCTTGTCTGGGCGCCAGAGGCCGGTTCGGCATTCTTCGGTGGAGACGCCGACAACTTCGAATATCCCCGTTATTGTCTCGATGTGACTTTGTTCCGAGTTTACGAGAATGGCAAGCCGGCAAAGATCGAACACTTTCTCAAGATGGATCCCAATGGGGCGAAAGAACAAGACGTGGTCTTCGTCTCGGGCAATCCTGGTCGAACACGACGCATCCTAACGCACGACGCGATCGAATATCAACGGGACGTCGCGATGCCGCGCACCATGAACACTTTGCGGCGCAAGGAGATTCTCATGCAGCAGTACGCTTTGGCTGGTCCAGAGCAACAACGACGCTCCCGCGACGACCTTTTTGGCATCCAAAACTCTCGCAAGGCGTACACTGGCATGCTCGGTGGAATTCAGGACCCGAGCTTCACTGCCTCCAAAAAACGCGAGGAAACCGAGTTGCTTGGCCGCATCGCTCAGGACCCAAAACTTGCACCGCTAAAGAAAGCTTGGGATCAGATTCGCGATGCACAAAACAAACGACGCGAATGGATTACCAAACAAGCTTCGCTTCGCAGCAAACTCTACGGCATTGCCGAGACGCTGGTGTTAATGGCTAGCGAAGACAGCAAATCCAGCGGCGATCGACTTCGCGAATTCCGTGCGAGCAACCGTGAATCGCTCGAACAAGAGCTCTTTTCCGAAGCGCCAACTTACGAAGACTTGGAACGGGTCCAACTGGCTGATGAATTGTCACGTCTCGTAGACGATCGAGGTGGCAACGATCCGCTTGTTCTGGCTGCGCTTGGGGGCAAAAGCCCACGTCAACGCGCTACCGAGATCATCGCCGGGACGAAGCTCATCAGCGTCGCAGAAAGAAAGCGATTGGCCGGAGCCGGAACGCAGGGCATTTTCGATTCCAAGGACCCATTGATCCAGCTCGCGAAAGCCTTCGAGGCAGATTATCGACGCTCTCATGAAGTTGCCGACAGCATCGAAGAACAAGAGCGCCAAGCTTATGCCAAGATCACCGAAGCCAAATTTGCGGTCGGAGGTGATACCGTGTATCCAGACGCCACGTTTACGTTGCGGCTGGCGTATGGCAAGGTTCTTGGGTATGAAACCGAAGGCAAAAAAGTCCCCGCCCAAACAACGCTCGGCGGTGCATTCCAGCATGAAGTATTGCACCTCAACAAGGACCCCTGGGTACTTCCCAAAAGCTGGCAAGCCGCCAAGGGAAAACTGAAGTCGGACACGCCGTTCAACTTCGCATGTACGGCAGACATTATTGGAGGCAATTCCGGTTCACCAGTCGTTTCTCGCGATGGTGCCATGGTCGGTATCATCTTCGATGGAAACATTGAAAGCTTGACCGCAGATTTTTACTACACGGAAAAAGTTTCTCGGGCCGTTGCCGTTCACATCGCTGGCGTCCTCGAAAGTTTGAGGACGATCTACAACGCACCTCAACTGGCAGACGAAATGGGTAAGTAGTGCCTGGGCCTTGCGACAAACAGCAGTTTCGATATTTCGGTCTAGTTTATATCGAGACTTTTTTGTTCCGAACAACAATGCAACCGAGCTAGACAATATCGCTAGCCCATCCGTATCGCTAGCCCATCCGTTTGGGGCTTGTCCACGACGGATGCGTTTTGGTGTACTAAAATTGGGCGTCCCAACTCCCGTTCCCCTCAGCTTTGCCCGCCTCCGGCGGGCAAAGCTGAGGGGAACGGGACGATTCGCGAGTGCCGGCCGTTAGTACGCCAAAACAAGGTTGGTGGGGGACAAGCCCCCGACCAACCTGAAACGCCAGATCCTAGACCTGAAAAGCTAGGTCCCAGACCTGAAACGCCTGGCAGTAGTTTGGAACCGCTTTAAACGTTGCCTAGAAAAAAAACGAATGAACGAAGGACCCAAGCCCCAGATCGACGAACAGATGATCGCCACTGCCTATCACGAGGCTGGGCATGCGATCGTTGCGATCTCGTTGGGACGCACCGTCGAAAAGTGCACGATCGTGCGGAACTCCATTCGTTTGGGGG
>JAYTVM010000551.1:0-10739 GCA_043743995.1 Pirellula sp.
AAGGATAACGAATGTGGTGGCATCTACTCGATCGCCGTGCCGCGCCTAAACATGTGCTTGCCACCGCTTGCATGGCAAACATACGACGTCGAATTCACCGCCGCGAAGTTCGATGCCACAAACAAACGCATCGCATGGCCACACATCACTGTACGACTCAATGGCGTGCTCATTCACGAGAATCGTGAACTAAATAAAGACTTCACCACATCCTCGCCGATTTCCCGCTCCTTGGATGGACCGCTCGGACCTGTGTTTTTGCAAGAACATAGCAACCCCGTCGAGTTTCGTAACATTTGGATTGTGCTAGGTGAAACGCCGCCGCAGCAGCAGCAGCAGCAACCGCCGAAGCCACTACAACGACAGCAACTCATGGGTCAACGCTTTCTGACTCTCAACACCATCGTGCGCGTGCGCCAAATCGAAGTCACTCGCGACACAGCTCATGGCCCCGATGAGTCGATCGTTCACTCATCGGCCGAGGCCCAAACGTTTCGCGAAGCGATCGAAACAGCGTGGCCGGGCGCACGCATCACTTGGGCCTTCAGTTGGCTCGCTCTGTACGATGATCGCCCGCAGTATCGCGAGCTACGTGCATTCGTCGTTTCGTATCAAAAAAAGTTCGGCGATGAAATCACATTTATTCCCGGCGCTCTTGGTACAGCTCTTTGACCAAGTGTCGGAGATCGCATTTTTTGTCAAGGATGCGATGGGACGATACGTCGCCGTGAACAAGTCGCTGCTCACACGACACGGGTTCAAGAGCAAATCACAGGTTATTGGAAAACGTCCAATGGATGTTTGCGCCGGCGACTTCGGACGAATTCCCACGGAGCAGGATACAACGGTGCTTGGCAGTGGGCGTCCCCTCATTGAGCATCTCGAAATGCAGTGGCATTTGCCAAACGATCCTGTTTGGTGCCTAACCACAAAACTTCCCATTTTAGATTCGGCGGGCACGGTGATTGGACTCGTAGGATTCTCACGAGATGTCCGCGCTCCACTTGAACAAACGGATCTTCCCATCGATTTTGCGAACGCGTTGGCGGACTTTGAAAAGAACCTTTCACCAGACGTCACCCCTGCTTGGTTGGCCAAACGCTCTCACCTTTCTCCCCAACGTCTATTGCGAATGACCAAACGGATCTTCGATTTGACTCCGAGTCAAGTCATAACCAAGGCAAGGATCGCAGCCGCCTCACAAATTCTTCTCGAGTCAGACAAGTCAGTCGCTGAGATAGCCTACGCCGTCGGTTTTTACGATCACAGCGCATTTACACGAGCCTTTCGATCTGCCATAAGTCTCACACCATCTGAGTTCCGAACCTCGCGTCGTTCTTAGATTACAGTGGTGAAAGCTCGCGCCAAGTTTGAAACACTTGCAAAGAATGCATTGTGGTAAGGCAGTGATGCAGCGGTCGATGAAAGGATCCACGCAGCATGCCAGCAAGGCCGATGACGTCTTGGCGGTGGGGCGCAAGGTGTACAACACATTGTTCCAAAAGATGAGTGCCTCTGACAAGCTTTGACTCCATGGGTGATGGCACGACGCATCTTCCCGACTTTGTAAAGCCACGTCCGGAGGCTCTCATACGTGGAGCACATTCATGGCCACGAGTTTCAGCATGTCGTGGAGTATGTAGGTGGCTCAGGTTCTGGATACGGTGGCGGCTCAAGCAACGGTGTCTAAGTGGCGTTGCGATCCTTGGTTCATGCATGACTGCTAATGCAAGCGGCGGGCGATCTGCTGCTCAAGAGATTCGATGGCAGCCTGTAGTTCTTCTGGGCTCTTACCAGTTAGCTGCTCATCCGACGACTTTGGAACGCCAAGGATCGTTTGTAGCGTGCGAATCGTGTTCGCGGTCCCTTGGGCCAATCCTCTCGCTTCGCCTTTTGCTTCGCCTCGCGCTTCACCACGTGCTTCGCCTCGCGCTTCACCACGTGCTTCGCCTTTCTTGATCAACTGATCCGCGACCGAACCTGGTTCTGGTTGGACGGGCCAGAATTCTGAGACTAATTCGTTCATCTTCTCTTCTCCTAGGACCGGATTCACGGACATCACGTATACCCTTATCGTATCGAGTAAATCCTTGGCTTCCTGCAGGCCGACTACCTGAGAGAGCATCTGAAACAGGGACCGCAGCACGGCGTCCAATTCAATCGCTCGCCCATATTTTAGCAACGTCAGCGCCATTTGCAAAATCGGGTCACCTACCATGGCAGCATCATCCATACGGCTGACATCCAAGATCGTTAGCTCCAAAGCTGGCACGTATCGTCTCCAACTGGCCGGGACCGGAATCAGTTCGTCCAGGCTGCGGCTCGCTCGCCAAGGACTGATACCATTGTAGATCACCCAGGGAATGATCGGAACCAGCGGCTGACTATTGGCTGTCGAATTCTCCCAAATACGGACGATGTAACCGAGCATTTGAATCAACGTATGCGGCTCGTCGGTACTCTTGTGGTCGATCAGCACGAAGACATAGATGTAGTTGATCTTCATGCCCAGGCTACGAACGATCTCTTCTGACACTTCGACCGAAAAGAGCCGATCGGCAAACCGCCGCCGGAGATTGCGGTCGATGAAGCTGGTGTCCACAGGTGCCAGAGTGTCTAGTTTCAAGTGCTGTACGACTTCGCTTGGCAGATGATTTGAGAACAGCGTTCTCGCCGCTTCGATCTGCTGCAGTGTCTGATTGACCAGCCGATCATGAGGTGACTGAATTCGCTCCTCTCGCGGCAACGAAGCTGATTCAGACGGTTCCTGGTTTTCGGGAGTTTCCATGCGGTTCATTGTACTGCATGTTCCCGACGCTTGGACTTTACGGGTTAATGTTGGGCAGCATGGTCGATGTTCCAGGTATGCTCAACTCGGGAAAAACAAATGAAAAACAAAAGGAGAAAAACAAAAGAAACAAAAGAAGAAACAAAAGGACAGGCACAACGACTGACAGGCTCTGAGGAATTGGTAAGCTTTGAGGATCGTTGGGGTTGGGTAGGCGATTTTATTTGGAGACTGCAGGATGACGATTTCGAGATCTCGGTTGGTGGATACGGACGTAACTCGTTGATATCACACCATTTCAAGATGCGTTCGTCGGGCTATAGCTTCTTTCCGAAGATGGCTCGCCAGATCGTAAAGATTGGATCGACCTGCGTCTGAAGGAACTTGATCGGATCTTTGCCATCTCGGTCGGTGGCTTCAGTATTGTGGACAACCACCTCCATTTCTTGCTCCGCATCGATGTCGAACAGGCGTCCCAATGGTCCGCCATGGAAATCGCACGTCGATGGATAACACTCTATCCGCCACGCGGTTCGGATCGAAAACCTTTCAAGGTGACGGACGCGTTCTTCAAGCTCAAGACGGACAATGCAGCTTGGGTTACGGAGGCTCGCAAGCGGTTGTCATCGCTTGGCTGGTTTGTGAAGTGCCTCAAAGAACCGTGGCTCGACTGGCTCACAAACAAGATGGGTGCACCGGGGCTTTTTTCGAGGGACGCTACAAATCGATTGCGATTCTCGATGAGGAAGCGCCGATCGAAGATCGTCGTAAGCAGGGGGCATTGCGAGAAGGGATGCGGGAGGGATTCACGCTGGGGCAGTATTTGATGTTGGTGGACTATACGAGTCGTTTTGTACGCGATGGCAAAGCGTCGGTGACGGCGGAAGTGGAGAGCATCATTATGAGGCTTGGCAGTAGTGCTGAGAGTTGGGGAGCAAGGATGCTTAAGCTAAGCGGGGCTCGGTTGCTGGGGCGATTTATGTCGGCCAGCCGAGATCGGTTAAGGGAGATAGCTCAGCGGATAGGCGTAAGGCATCTAGCGAACGTCGGTTAGTTTGCGAGAGTTTGCCAATCAATCAGGAAAAAGAAACAGGGCCGAACTTGGTGCTGCGCGCAAGTCAGCAATGAACAACAGAACTGGTACTACCTTCATTGAATTTATCGATTTCTAGCGCCGATCGATCCGAATCAATTGAGTGCGTGAATTAGAGACCCGTCTCGGACGCCTAAAAGCTGTGCATGTCCTTTATTCTTCCAGAAACACGAGGAACGGAACGTTGCTAGGAACCTTTTCTCCAAATAGGTGCCAGGCACCTACTTTATTTTAAATAGGTGCCAGGCACCTACTTTATTTTTTTCGCGTGATTCGTTGTCCTTCGGTAGGTGCTAGGTGGTCCTTCCGAAGGGGCCGGGCACGAATGGCACAACTCTTTGTAAAATCCGGCTCAAACATACTTGACATTAACTTGATTACTACGATAAAGTTTAGTGTTGAAGGCGGAAAACGTAATTATTGTTGTCCCTACATCTAGTTTTTCACGGAGCTCGCCAATGCACGCCAATGCACGCCAAGTTGTGCCTTGGTAGTCATGTACAAAATGTTAATTGGGTCCTATTTGCAATTTTGTTAGTTTGGGTGTTTTGCGGACTAGTCCTTGGACAGGAATCTGGAAATCCCACGGTGACCGTCACGGTGTCGCCCGTTGAGGACGAAGTCCCAATGGGTACGAAGGTCACTCTGAGAGCTACCACTAACGTGGCCGATCCAACATATTCTTGGAATCGGGCGTGTAATGGAGTAAATCCATGGCTCCATAATGTTTTGTGGGTGGTATCTCAGATTGACGACTGCTACGGTCTTCCAGGCGATCAAACATACCGTGTTTTTGTGAATCCTGGCGTCACCGAACCATCGCTCTACGGTGATAAGGTCGTCAAGTTCAAGCCACCTGATAAAGCTACCTCTACGATCGATAATCCTCGCACTCCTGATGGGGACCCACCTCCAGGTGGAAGTTCACGGACTGATCAAATTATTAAAACTAAGTTAACTTGGAACAACAAACAACTTGGACCGTGCGCAGAGGTTTGCTACCAAGAGAACGTTAGTACGACGATGAGTATTCGCTTGTTTGAAAAGATGTGCAATCTCCAAGTCAAAGATCGCCCAGCCAATTGTGTGAAGACAGTCCGCGGAAATTCGCGTCGTCCAGACGAAACAACCATGAACTTTGATAGCCCAAACCTCCATGATCGTGTTTGGCAAACTTGTCCTTACGATCTGTTCGTGATGCTTCAAGACTACCCAGTAGGAACGGTTATCGCCACAAGAAAACACAAATATAAGTTTTATGGGCGCGGTTGTTACGCCTGGGCGTTTGAAACGCAGATGAACCAGAAGTATGTAGTCGAAGAAGCGAAGGACTCAGCAGGTTTTCCCGTTCCGCTAGCGGGTTCAAATCCGCCCAAAAACACCAAGATCGCTCAATGGGTGATCGAATCGCAAACACCATAAGATCAAGGAACCAAAAAAATGTCAAAACGAGTACTTGGATTAGCTTCCGCATTTTGCGTCGCTATATTGGGAACCCTTGCTTTTCTTCTAACACCGCCTGCTGCAACAACGTTAACGCAGACAACGCCCAAGAAATCGGACGAGAAACAGCAAGCGGATTCGGAAAGGCACGTCACTTTTCAGAGCCCTGGGGAAACAGGTGGGCCTGACGATTCGTTCTTCGTCTACGACGATTCGGTTACGGATTATAACGATGGAAATCAAATGCACGGGGCTCAAGATAAGCTGGGTGTTAATGCTGCAATTATGAATGTCTTTTCGAGCGAAGTGGATGACTTCATAGTAATTGGCGATGCCAATGCAGCACGTGTACAAAATCTGGCTGCAATTGGTCAACCAGTGACGAATCCTCAATCAAAATGGCGAGTGCTCATCGACGAAGTTGGTATTGTGAACGGTCAAGTTAGAGTGAAAGTAATTGCTTCCGCTGGTTGGGACGTCGAATACGAAGGACGACAAACCATGGAATCGGATGGCGCGCAACTCGTGGAGCTTTGGAGCCTTGACACGATTGGTTCCAACCCGACTTTGCTTGAACGCACGAAATGGCGGTTCAACGGTTTACAAACCCATTTAGAATCGCCAGTTACGATCTATAGCCCTCCGCCCGGATCGACCAGCGTTCCGTATGGCCCTGCTCCGACTGGCAACGATATGGGCACTATCGGCGCACCATATGGCGGCGGTGGCGGTAGCCAAGAACCATAGAAAGTCGTACAGATTTCGCTTGGCGGCCAGCAATGCGGGACTCACCTGTTTGTCTGTAGCCTAAAAGGATAACCTACAGGACGAGCCTGCGATATTTTGCAACCTCGGATGGCCTTGTGTTGCTGAAGGTTCAGTGCTTCGTGGCCATTTTCTTGCTACCGCTGGGTTCATCCCAGGAGGAGCGAGAAAGGTACCAGGCACGTACCTTCTACCTGTGGGCGACGTCGCTCCGCGACTCGCGGTCAGCGACCTCTCCGCCCCAACGCCCCGTTCATCCCAAAAAACGTCTCTTACAACGACTCGCCGTGACTTCCATTACGTTGTTATGCAATAAGCCAGGACAACGGAAAAGCCAATAGGGTTCGATCCCGGCGGACATCAGTCGGCGGAGCGACTGATCTACGGCAAACATCAGTTAGAGCGACTGCTCTAGAAGCAAGACTTATACAGGCAGTCTGCGCTACCTTCAATGGGTTCTGCAGGTTGACATTCACCCAGCTTGCACGATAGTATGAATTGCCCTCCGAAAATCCCTATTTAAGCTACTTCCCACCCCCTGTCCATGCAAAGCCCTTCTGCGATGAAATTCCTATGATCGCATGCAAATTCGGAAGTCTTTTGGTTTGTCTACCTCTCGTAGCACTCTCGCTATCGCCGGTCATCTCGGCTGCTAGGGATGATGATGTTGCCACTCCTGAAGTCGCCACCCAAACGCGATTCTTTGAATCGAAAGTTCGACCGCTTTTGGTCGAGAGTTGCATCCGTTGCCATGGCGATGAAAAACAGGAAGGGGGCTTAAGGCTTGACAGCCAAGCTGCGTTTGTGAAAGGCGGGGAAAGCGGACCTATAGTCGATTCGGCGGCGATCGGCGATAGCTTGATCCTTTCGGCTATCCACTACAAAGATCTAGAGATGCCCCCATCGGGTAAGCTGTCCGACGACAAAATCCAAGTGTTCGAGCAGTGGATTAACGAGGGGAGCTACTGGCCAGCCAAAACCGAGGCAATGTCCTCTAAAAAGAGTAGCGACAAAGGTTTCGACGACGATGACCGATCCTATTGGTTCTTTCAGCCTCGAGCAGGAATGGAACAAAATACAAAAGAGTCGGTCAGCCAGCGTCTGGATTCGTTTATTGAAGAGGCTCTTGCGACCAAACAACTTGCCTTCGCCGAACCGGCCGAATCGCTGGCGTTGATTCGCCGGGTGTATCTGGATTTGGTGGGTGTTACTCCGACTCCAACCGAAGTCGCTGAGTGTCTCGCCGAGCCAATAGAAACAGCGTATCCGAAACTTGTCGATCGTTTGCTTGCCGATCCCAGATACGGCGAGCGTTGGGGGCGATTCTGGTTGGACTTGGTTCGGTTCGCAGAATCCGATGGTTACAAACAGGATGACTTCCGCCCGACGGCCTATCGCTATCGCGACTACGTCGTACGATCCTTCAACGACGACAAACCGTATAGCGACTTCGTTCGTGAGCAGTTGGCGGGCGATGAAATCGATCCGAACTCTCTGGAGTGCCGCGATGCGAGTGGCTATTTGCGGCTTTGGATTTACGAGTACAACCAACGCGACGTCAACGGCCAGTGGACCGCCATCCTTAACGACATTACGGACGTCACCGGTGAAGCCTTTATGGGGCTCGGCTACGGTTGTGCCCGATGCCACGATCATAAATTTGATCCGTTGCTGCAAAAAGATTACTTTCGCCTTCAGGCTTACTTTTCGGGTTTGATCCCGCGAGAAGACTTGCCCGCCGCCACCCAAGAGGAGATCGCTCAACATCGTTCCGATGTCGAGGTATGGCGAGAAACAGCACAGCCATTCCTAGATACGATCGAAGCCATTGAAGCTCCCCTGCGAGAAAAAACCGTTCGAAAAGCCGTCGACAAATTTCCTCCCGACGTTCGACCGGCGCTCTTAAAGTCCGCTGCGGAACGAACAACTCGTGAAAAGCAAATTGCGCATTTGGCATCTCTTCAGCAAACGCGTGACGTCAATGAGATCAAGTGGGACAAGGTTCTCAAAGGCGAACAGCAAGAGAATTGGCAACTTGCGAAAGACTTCATAAAACAATTGCCTGCACCGAAGCCTGAGGCTTTGCCGGTTTCGCTGACCGCCACGGACGCCGGTACGGAGCCTGCCGAAGTTTACATCCCTGGAAAAGCTGGGCTAGGTCCGATTTCACCAGGTATCCCATCGATTCTCAATCCCGAATCGATGGCCATAGTCCCGCTGCCCGACCGAGACTCCAGCGGACGACGATTAGCGCTCGCGAACTGGATGGTTCGTCCGGAAAACCAACTGACATGGAGAGTCATTGTCAATCGCGTTTGGCAGCAGCATTTCGGCCAAGGAATCGTGTCCAATGCGAGTGACTTTGGACGACTGACGGAACCGCCAACCCATCCCGAACTGCTTGACTACTTAGCTAGCCACTTTGCGGAGAACGGCGGTCGATTCAAATCGTTGCATCGCTGGATTTTGAACAGCCGCACGTATCGTCAGTCGGCCTATCCGGACTCGACATCCACCGCTATGCAGATCGATCCCAACAATCGATGGTTATGGCGTTTTTCTCCACGGCGTCTGGACGCTGAGCAGATTCGGGATTCGATCCTGACCGCTACCGGCGAACTGAAACCGATGCATGAAGGTGCGTCGCAGGACTCAACGAAGCCAGTTCGATCTATTTTCGTGCGGTCCAAGCGAAACTCACAAGACCGATTTCTTTCGCTCTTCGATTCCCCAGACGGTAGCTCATCGACTGCCAAGCGGAATGCAACGACGACCCCGTTGCAATCGTTGATGATGATGAACTCGGATTGGGTGAACGCTCGAGCCGAGAACATGGCCAAACAAATCATCCGCCAGAAGACTTCACCGGTGGCATCTATTCAAGAAGCGTTTGAGCGTGTTTTTCTGAGGTCGCCATCCTCTTCCGACGTGGATTCGTCCATGAATTTTATCGGTGCTGGCCAAGCGGACGACGATAATGTTTGGCAAGATTTGTTTGTGGACTACTGTCACGTTTTGATCAACTCGAATTCATTCCTACACATGGAATAGCTGGCGATCTTTATGCAGGCTTTCAATTCCAATCCTCGAGGCAGCGGCTATTTGAATCGCCGCGATATGCTTCAACAAGCGGGCGCCGGGTTTGGATCGCTGGTGCTGGCTTCGCTCATGCAGCAAATGGGCGCCACTGCCGACAAAACCGATCTGTCCTTGAAAGGCCCGCATCACACGCCGACGGCCAAGAGCGTCATCTTCCTATTCATGGAGGGTGGGCCGAGTCACATCGACCTATTCGACCCAAAGCCAGAACTGGAAAAACTGGCTGGCAAACCTCTGCCGGAAAGTTTCGGTCCCATCATCACACCGATGGGTGAGTACGATGCTCCGCTGATGCCGAGCAAACGAAAATGGGCACAGCATGGAGAGAGTGGACTTTGGGTCTCCGATTGGTTACCACATATCGCAGAACATGCGGATGATCTTGCGGTCATTCGCTCGTGTTGGGCCAATGGCTTGAACCATTCGAACGGCGTTTGCCAAATGAATTCCGGCTCGATTCTTGGTGGTCGTCCTTCGCTGGGGAGTTGGGTCACCTATGGATTGGGGACTGCAAACGAAAATCTGCCAGCCTTCGTTGTAATCGAGGATGGTGACGGGCATGTTATCAATGGGCCCCGTAATTGGTCCGCTGGCTTCATGCCCGCAAGTTACCAAGGGATCGCGCTCAATGGAAGCAAAGCACCGATCGATTTCTTGAAGACACCCGACAAAGTGGGAGCGGAACGGCAAGCGGCCAAACTGCAACTCCTCAACGAAATCAATAAACAGCATCAAGCACAGCGTTCCAGCGACTCCGAATTGGAGGCTCGCATCAACTCGTACGAGCTTGCGTTTCGGATGCAAGCGGAAGCCCCAGAAGCAGTCGATTTGTCGCAGGAAACAGAACGCACGCAAGCCATGTATGGCATCGATGACAAAGAGACCGCGTCCTTTGGAAAGAACTGCTTGTTGGCCCGTCGGCTTGTCGAGCGAGGCGTGCGGTTTGTCCAGTTGTACCACGGCGCAGGTAGCAAGTGGGATTCGCATTCCGCCATCGAAAAGAACCATGGCAAAATGTGTTTAACAAGCGACAAACCGGTTGCAGGCCTTTTAAAAGATCTCAAGGAGCGAGGGTTGCTGGATAGTACGCTCGTGGTTTGGGGCGGCGAGTTCGGCCGAACTCCGATGAGCGAAAAGGGTGACGGGCGCGATCATAACGCCTATGGCTTTACGATGTGGATGGCGGGTGGCGGTGTGCGTGGTGGCCAGACGATTGGAAGGACCGATGAGATTGGTCTGCACGCAGTCGAAGATCGATTGCATGTACATGATCTTCATGCAACCATCTTGCATATGCTCGGTGTCGATCATTGGAAACTGGTTTACGCACATCAAGGCCGACCGGAACGTTCGACGCAAAACGAAGGCAATGTCTGCAAGAAGATCCTCTTGAAAGCATAGCATTGTCGCCTTTCGCTCCGCGAAAGCAGCGTCCCTCAACGCTATTTTCGCGGAGCGAAAGGCGAGTGCGCCTTTAAAGGCGATTGATTTGCTGGGTGGAAGTCCTAGTCAGGGTAACGTTACCGCCCTGTATCCGACAGTGGTAACTGC
>JAYTVM010000552.1:0-41360 GCA_043743995.1 Pirellula sp.
GCCCGATAACCGCCGCACTTCGCTCCCGCCTCGACCGCCTAAGGCGGTCGAGGCGGGAGCGAAGTGCGGTTCTTGAAGGTATGAGCCGCATTTTAGTACGCCAAAACGGCGTCCGTCGGAGGCAAGCTCCGATCGGACGGAAATGCTTCACAGCGTGAGGGGAGAAGGGATTTGGATTTGGATCTTGATCGAATGCTCAACACTACTTAATTGCAATCAAGTAGCCGATGATAGCACCGACTAACAAGGCAGGGGGGAGCAAAATGGCGACTGTCAAACCGATCACCATTCCTCTGCTGGCCTGGACTTTGTCTTTCACCATACTGTCTTGACGCGTGATCGAGGATTCAGTCGCATCGATTGGCAGCCCACGAGAATCGGTCAGGAGAGGATTTTCGGGAAAATTGCGTTGCGATGGATTTGAGTCGTTGGAGTGAAGGGATGCTTCCTGAGCGACCTCGTCTGGACTAACCGCCGTGTCGGGGTCCGGTGAAAGTGGCGGTGGTGACGACCACGGGCCTCGCGTCATTCTCGGTTGAGTTATCTGAGACGAATCAATCGCCCAAGGTTCCAGTCTTGCCGCAACTTCGGCGCACGTTTGAATCCGTTTGTTGGGATCCTTGTCCATCATCTCGGCAATGATATCAACGAATTCTTCACTGATATTTTCCGCAAACCGACGTGGGTGAAATGGGGTCTCTTCTAAATGACGACGCAATTTGTGGGCAGTGTCTCCGCCTGGAAAAGGTACTTTTCCACAAACGGTGTAATAAAGCGTGCAACCGAGAGAGTAAACATCACTGACAGGTCCAACGGCAAGCGGCGTACGAATCTGTTCGGGTGAGAGGTAGTCGGCAGTACCAACAATCTTGCCGGCCCGAGGGTCGTCAACTAAGTTTGCCGTAAACGCTGCAAGACCGACGTCGGAAACCTTCGCAATACCTTCTGGGGTGACAAGGATGTTCCCTGGCTTGACGTCCCGATGTACCATACCCTGCTGATGAGCATATTCGAGCCCGTACGCGGCTTGCATGATAATACTGGCTGCTTGCTCTTGTGGAAGTGGCCCCTTAGCTTTGATCAAACGCCGAAGGTCCATTCCTGGCACATACTCGGTTACCAGATAATGTACCGTACCATCCTTGCCTGCATCATACGCACGGACAAGGTACGAGCAATCCAGTTTCGCTTGAAGTCGAATCTCGCGAGTAAAACCATCCAATGTCTGCGGCGTCAGTCGACCGACGGGTAGGGTTTTGACCGCACACACACGCCCCATCACTTTGTGGATCGCTTTGAAGACATGCCCCATCCCCCCCTGGCCAATGAAGTCCGTGATGATGTAGGGGCCCAACGTCATTTTGACTCGTCCATCACTCAGTTGCACGGCCTGGTATTCGGTCAACGCTCCTTGCTCGATGAAGATAGCTCGAAGCAACTTGTCCTCCAGTTCCGACGGGACAGGCTGCGGTTCCGTAGCGCAGCGAAATCGAAGTAATCGCAAGCAGTATTCCCACTGTGTGTCCGCAATCAGTCCGCTAGCAAGTGCAGCCCTTCGAAATTTCGATTCCAACTATGTTTGCTTTCAAAAATGAAATACGCTCAAATTCCCTGACCACCTGACATTGATTCTAGCACCCCCTAACTTCAAGTCACACTCTTCCTTCGAATCTATTCTCAAAACTCAAAATGTTCCCATCTACGCTCCTTCGAAGATTTCTCTCGTATTTCCTTTTGATTGGATTGGTTGGGGCTTTCGGCTGTAGACCGTCAACTGCCCGTTCCTCGGTCAAGACGCCATCGGTAAAGGGGACCGATTCCTTAGAGTCGCGGATCACGACGACCCCGCATGATGAAAGCGATGACTTTTTTGAAAGCGCAGCCATACCTCGAATCGTTGTGAAAATATCCGAAGATCAAGCACGCACGCTTAGCGAAAATCCGAGGGGGTACGTGCGGTGTACGCTAATGGAAGAGGGTGGGATGCGATATGAAGCCGGTTTAAAACTGAAAGGAGCGGCCGGGAGCTTTCGGCAGCTCGATGAAAAACCTGCGTTTACTATCAACGTCAACAAGTACCGCAAGCAGCAGACATTCCATCAACTCCAAAAGTTTCACTTGAACAATTCCGTTCAGGACGAGTTGTTCGTCAACGAATGGTTATGTGCATCCATCTGCCTGGAAGCAGGCGTTCCAGCACCGCGCGTTACCCATGCTCGCGTGTGGCTCAACGATCGCGACTTAGGGCTGTATGTTTTTAAGGAAGGCTTTGATCGCCAGTTCTTACAACGGCATTTCCGGGACCCGAGTGGAAATCTGTACGATGGCGGTTTCTGCCAGGATATTGACAGCGAATTAGAAAAAGACTCAGGCGATGGTCCCAATGACTTGAGCGATCTCCAGGCTCTGAATGAAGCTTGCGCGGAAGAGGATCCCGAATCGCGCGGACGACAAATGGTGCAACGGCTCGAGAGCGACGCGTTCCAAACGTTTATGGCTTTTGAAATGATGGCATGTCACTGGGACGGTTACGTCGCCAACCGCAACAACTATCGCATTTATTTCCCGCCCGATTCGAAGCGTGCATGGTTCTTGCCACACGGCATGGATCAGATGTTTCAAGATCCAGGGTTTCAAACGTTTGGACAAACCCCGGCAATCGTTTCAAGTTCTGTTCGCAGCAATCCCGAATGGAACGACCAGTTTCGCCAGCGCGTTGCCAAGCTGTTGCCGTTATTCGATGGTGATCATTTGGCTGGGAGGGTTCAACAACTGCACCAAAAACTCCGCCCGACGTTAATAGAATTGAATCCGGATGGCATCGCGGGTATCGATGAACAAATAGCTCAATTGCAAAATCGACTGCAGGAACGTTTTCGCTGTATCGCTCAACAACTGACGGAACCGGACCCAGCCGCGGATCAAGAAGCTTCCGTAATGGAATTCGGCGTTGGCGAACCGGTCCCCCTCGACGACTGGGATCCACAGCAAGAAACGCAGGACGCTCTGCTAGTCCGAGTTGATCCCTCCGAGAATTCCGTCGACACTTCCGGCGACACTTCCGACGACACTTCCGACGACACTTCCGACGACAGCGCGGTTTATTCGATCGAGGTTGGAGAATCGAGTGATTGTGTGGCTTCTTGGCGGACGACGGTCCTGTTGCCACAAGGCCACTATCGGCTGCAAGCACTGTTGCGAGCGGATGAAGTCGATCCGCGCAAGAACGATGAGCGTGGCGTAGGCGCCGGCCTCCGGATATCTGGCGTGAATCGGGACAACGCATTGGTAAACAGCAGCGATTGGTGCGAGGTCCGCTACGAATTCAACGTGAGCGAGGAGCAGCAGTCGGTGCAGCTCGTCGCGGAACTTCGAGCGACCAAAGGGACGATGGCGATGAAAAACGCGCAACTGACGCGGTTAGCTCAAACACCCACAGCCGTCTCGCATTCACTATTCTCATTTCCATGACAACATCACTCAACCAAAAATCATCCGTTGACGAGATACGGCATCGCTTTGACAAAGAGGATTCACCACGCCCGGTAACCTTTCAAATGGAATTACTCCGAAAAGTGGGTTTTAAGCACATAGAGCTGCTTGATAAGAACTCGTGTTTTGCAGCCTTTGGTGCAATTAAGGCGACCGACAATTCTTGATGAGCCGTCGCCGCGGAATTTAGGTTATCATTTGCCGCTTGCGGTAGTCAACGCTATGAAGTTATATACAGAAAGCAAGGGGGGAATCCATGAAACTAAATGAACTGCTTGGGGACCCCGCATGGCTGTTTGATCTTGGCTTTCCCATCCAACAGTTCCGAGGGCGTGTGGCGAATCCCGAACGCTTGGAGTGGCAACTTGGCGACGAGTATAGAATTCCAGCCTTGAGCTCCTTAAGCGGCGGAAAGCGATTTGCCGAAATGTTGATCGCTTGGAATAGTAATGGACTATTTTTCCATGCACGATTGCGGGCTCCGGCGGGGAAGGAAGCTGCTTTCTCGGAAAATAGTTGGTCCGCCAAGACGCAGTTGTGCTCGGTGTACGTCGATACACGTTGGAGTCCTGGAGTTCATCGGGCTACGTCGTTCTGCCATCGGTTCGATTTTCTGTTGAACCGTCCGACTCGCACGCAATCCGTTATTCGAGGTCACGGTGAGTTGAATCCCATCCAACGCGCACGTGCAACCCCTGCTACGGTTCATCCGAACGACATTTCCGTGGCGACTTTTTTCCATTCCGAAGGATATGACATCAAGGCATACTTAAAGGGGGACACGTTAACCGGGTTTTCTCCGGAGGAATTTCAAGAGATAGGCATTTTTTATACGATCAACGATTCTGTCTTAGGCAATCAGATCATGGCCAGAACGTTGCAGAGTCCCTATTTTGAGGATCCAAGCGTTTGGTGTCGCGGTCAGCTTCTTCAGTCACAGACGTAATTCCATGATACTACTACAACGGACTAGCAATTCATTTGGGCCTATGGATGGCTCCTCCATTCGTCCCGATACATTCGCTGCCATGTCCCTCGATCAGATTAAGGCGATTGGTCTTTCGACGGAAAGAGGAACGATTGCCTTAGAGGATGTTTTTAATGTATCGACCGACCGAATGCCGTTGGAGCCCTTTATTGTGATCGAGGGGAATTGCGAATCCATCGATGGGTTGGGAGCGGAGATGCGGAGTGGAACGCTATGTATTTTAGGAGACGTGGGTGATAACACAGTGCGAAGTATGAGTGGAGGTTCGATCGTCATTGTTGGCAATGTTCGAGATCACCTTGGAGCTGGAATGACGGATGGTTTGATCTATGTGGTAGGAAATTGCCGCCATCGTTTGGCTTCGCCGTTGGCAGGAAGAAAATCCGGAATGCGAGGAGGGGATATTTTGGTGGCAGGCTGCGTGGGAGATCGCGCTTGTGAACGCATGCGTCGAGGAACTGTATTCGTAGGCGGAGATATAGGCGACTATTGTGCAGCGCAAATGATTGCAGGTAGCCTCGTGGTGATGGGGGAATTGGGGCGAGAATGGGGGGGAGGCATGCGGCGAGGAAGCATCATTCTCGGACGTGCAAGCTCAGCCAGACCGTCAGCCTCCCTTTCCGCGGCGAGGGATTTCGAATTGAGTTTCTTGCCGCTGATCTGGCGCCACTTAGAGAACATTCAAGCGGACGCATTGGCAATTCTTCACTTGTCGATCGCACTTTCGCAGACGGCGACAAAACGAGCGACCAGAGAAGTGCCAATGCCAATCCGAATCCCAAGTACTAGATGGGTGCAACGACAAATAGCAGATTTGAACTGCGATGGACGAGGGGAAGTTCTGGTGCTGAAACGTGTTTCGTCGCCGGCTTATAGATAGAGGATTTTGATCGGAGCTGCTTGCATGTTCGAAGATTGCCCGGATGGAACTCGCTCGTCATTCGGCACCGAATCGAGTTCGGAGAATGGCTCTGAGATCGTCGGCCATAGTTCCTAGTTCCTCAATCGATCTAGACCGAAGTTCCTCTTCGTTCAATTCAAGTTCCTTGAGGATCGACTGACAGGTCCTAATCACCCCGATCAATTCACCCTTCTCGATACCCTTCTCGATACCCTTCTCGATACCTTCTTGCCGTCCTTCCAGGAAGTACTGTTCTGCGATTGTTGACATAAGTGCTGGTCCATGGCTTGGGAATGATTGTTCGATGGCATCCATAAGTTCTTGTCGATCCAGTTTAGGGGCTGCACTGATGACATAAACCAAGAATGCCTTAAGTGGTTCCGCGTCGCGGCCATCGTTGGTGATCTCTTGAAAGAGTGCCATTAATTCCGCGAGGCTGGATTGAATTCCACCGCCCCAAATACATCTTAGCGTCTGAATCACCGCTTGCAAAAAGGGATTGCCATACTTTTTTTCCTTAGGCTGGTGACTCAAATCAAGCAAAATCGGAGAAAACTGGGGCATATGGCGTTTCAATGCATCTGGAACCTTCAAAAGGTCGTCGAGACTCCGTGCAACTGTCCAAGCGGCCTCGCCGTGGTAGACGATCAATGGAATAACACAAGCCAGGGGTTCGTCCTCACGCAGCGACTGTTCCAAGACTCGCACGATGTACTTAAGCATCTGAAACGAAGTCATCGGATCCGGTTGACTCTTGTGCTCCATCAATACGTAAATCAATATCCGAGCATATCGAGAGCGCGAACTGACGGTGAGCGACTCGATTGGGGCTTGCTTTGGTGAGACAGAGAAGAGCAAATCTGATTGACTTTCTCGAAGGTTATCATCCACAAACGAACCCGAAGCAAGCTTCAACGTTGATAAATCGATAAAATCAAGAACTTCCGGAGACAACTGCGATTCAAGAAAATTGCAGGCAACTTCCATATGCGAGAACGAATAATGGAAAAATCGGTTGTGCGGGCTCGGTAGTTTCGGTTTTCTCATGATCAATTTTAAAACCAAGGATCTCACGAATAGGACGGATAATGAAGCGATGTGGCTTCAATATTTAAGCGCTAGGAGCCTTTGTATCGTATGAATATTGCGGACGGTGTTGATCTCGGACGCTGCTTTGGCCAATTGGTTATTGCTGAAAAGCGGTGACACCGAGATCTTCTCCCCTCGACAGAGCCAATACATTTCGGTTCCATCGAAAGCAAAATCGTCGTAGTCCCCTTTTAGCTTGAGCACCGCTTTCTGCATGGTCGAAGATGGCGGCTCTAAAAAGAGGGCTACGTTGACTGTGTAGCTTTCCTTCTCAACCTCGGTCAATTGAAATGGATTCAGGTCGGCGATTGCTGCAACTTGCTCTATCGAACGAAGGATGACCTCTGTTTGAAAACCCAGGTCGGAAAGCAACTTTGCTTCGATACGTTCCCTTAGCTTTGGAACGGCTTTAGTCATTCCAGTGAACAGCACATTACCACTCGCCAGAAACGTCTTCACGTTCTCGAATCCGAGCGAATGGAACGATTGAATGAGCTGCGGTGACTTCACTGTCCTGCCGCCAACGTTAACCGCACGCAAGAATGCGACCATTCTCATTTTTGTGCTCACCGCGATCCTGGGTCTTTGCCATCGACCCACGGACCGGCTAATTTCATGTACTCCGGGTCCTTCAATAAACTACCTGAATCACCTGCCGTCCAGCCTGGTATTTGGTTGGGTTTGGCGCGGGCGTGCGACTTGGCTTCCCATTTCTTGGCCCAAGACGAATCGCCATCGTGCACCGACAAGTTTTCGGCGTCAAAATGGTAAACCTTGCCTTCGCGATAACTTCGAGCCCCTAACAGCACGTTGGTAATGGCTGCGGCACCCAGGTCCACGGAGTTGTTGCATTTCATTGGGTCCTTGGCCACCATGGCTTCGATCCAGTTTTTAAAGTGCGCATACGTTGTGTCCTCGACCTTGTCCGATGTAATTGTCTCTTTAGTCAGTTTGCTGTTTCCTGTCACTTGCGGTCTCTCGGGCACAAACTCAAACTTTTCAAATTGCTCCCCATTCCCAAAGATAAACGAGCCTTGATGGCCGCGGATCAACTGAGCAATCGGCGATTCCTGGCAAGACATCGTTGCCGTTACCAAGCCTTGGACCCCTTCATTGAAGTCGGCAACAACCGTGGCCACGTCAGGAACATCTCGGCCATCGTATTCCATAAAGATTCCGCCAGCACCAACCACACGGCCAGGGAATCTCAATCCCGTTGCCTTGAGCATAGCGGTCGTGCGATGCACAAACAAATCGGTATACATGCCGGAACCGAATGGCCAAAATCGTCGCCATTGTGCGTAGACTTCTCGGTCGAACGCTTGATTCTCGGCCAGTCCGTCGTCGACACCCAGCCATCTGTTCCAGTTGATGTTCTTCGGTGTCATACTCGGCGTGAGTTTGTAGTATCGCCACTGCCCAACATCCGAATTGCGAAAGAACTCCGTTTGGTACATCAGAACTTTGCCAAGTTTTCCCTCACGAAGAAGCTTGTTGACCTCAGTCCATAGAGGCAAGCTAGTCGATTGCACGCCCACTTGCATCACTCGGCCGCTCTTCTTCCAGACCTTGAGAACCGCGATGGCTTCTTCGACGGTCTTCGTCATCGGCTTCTCGCAGTAGACATCTAGCCCCGCTTGCATGCACTCGATCGCTTGCTTGGCGTGCCAATGATCTGGCGTGGCAATGCAAACGGCGTCGAGCTTCTCCTTGGCGATCATTTCGCGGAAGTCTTCGTACTTGGCGGGAGTGTTCTCATTCTTTTCGTGGATATAATCAGCGGCACGATCGCGGTGCTCACTGTAGACGTCGCAGACAGCCACCAATTCAATTGGCTGTCCGGCAGCACAGAGTTTCGACAAGGTCCTGACGTGTGCATTGAAACCACGTCCGCCCGGGCCGATAATCCCGATTCGAATTTTTCCGTTTGCACTGCCCGCGCGCACTACGCTTGGCTGAATGGCCGTTGTCGCAATCGCTCCAGAAGTCGCTGCGATAGCACTTCCAATCTTAATAAAGTCGCGACGAGAAACACTTTCAGTTTTAGAAAATTGAGGTTTCTGGATTTGGTCTGACATTTTGAGAGGACTCGCTTTGCATCACAGAATTGGGGGGGAAAGGCAACCGCCACAATTTAATCTTTGCGAGTTTCAAGTGCAACGATATCCGAACGAATCCAGCGACGGCCTTCGAACGGATAAACATTTGCGAATGCCGTGAACTTCACGAGTAGGCAAATTCACATGTTGACTTAGAATAGGGGGAACTCCCCTACGCTTTTCCGATACGCTCCCGCCGGTGAATCGACAAATATGAGAACCCCCAGTCCCCGTTTTTCGTTCATCGCACTAGTTATACTCGGTGGATGGGCACAACAGGCTCCAACGTATGCTCAAGAAAAAGTGACGCCAAAGGCCGAAAGCACGGTTTCGGTCGAAAGTCCAAAGGTAATTGTACCTCCCAACGATAAAATCGCTCAATTGCAGGCTACCGCCACGGTCGACAAGATCGCAACTTGGGGCCATTGGGGAAACCGCCCAAGCAGTTACAGCGCATGGACAAACCATTCCAACCGACTCATCCCCATCTATGTCTTTGGCGACTCCTTCGCTCCTTACATGAACGAGGGGAGCGCATATCGCGATGCAGCAAGACTGGAGGCGCTCTATCGTAGAATGCCGACCAATACACTTAGAGCCGACGCTCCCTATGCCGATCAAACGGACGTTTATCGGCTGCAGCTCAGCGCGACCGAGGAACGCAGCAAAAAGTACGTCTTCTTGGTCATCTTTGATGGTATGGATTATCAAACCACACAAGCAGCAGCCATCTACAAATCCGGAAAAGTCGGATACACCGAAGGCCGGGGCACCGGTTTGTTTTTTCAAGACTACAACCAAGTCCAAACGGACTTTGGTTATGTTGTTACTGCACCCTATGGTGATGAAGTAGAGACCGACGTCGACGCTCAATTGAATACGAAGCCAATAATCAAATTTGGCGGCTTTGACTCGAGGTTAGCTGGTTCGTTCCCTTGGCAGACCGAAATTGATGCTCAGTACCCGATCGGTCGATCCAAGATCTCGAATCACGCCTACACAGACTCGTCCTCATCTGCAACGTCCTTCACCGCGGGAATCAAAACGATCAACGGTGCATTGAACTTAGACTATGAACTTAAAAGAGTGGAAACGATCGCACAGCGATTGCAGCGCACTCGAGGTTTTTCTGTCGGAGCAATTACGAGCGTTCCGTTTTGTCATGCGACCCCAGCGGCGGCTTACGCTCACAACGTCAGCCGAGATGACTATCAGGATTTATCGCGCGACATGCTCGGCTTGCCAAGCATATCGCGCAAATCGGACCCACTCCCAGGACTCGATGTCGTCTTAGGTGGTGGCTACGGCGAAGTAACCAACGACGGCATCGGCCAAGGCCAAAACTTTATCGCCGGAAACAGGTACGTTACTGACGAAGACTTGAAACGAGTGGATGCAAGCACCGGTAGCCCTATGGCTAAGTACGTGGTCGCACAAAGAACCAGCGGAGTCAACGGGGCAAAGCTATTGGCCGACAAAGCGTCCAAAGCCGTGGCGGAAAAGAAGCGGTTGCTTGGGTTCTTTGGTGTCAAAAAGGGGCACTTGCCGTTTCAGACCGCCAATGGTGACTACAAGCCGGTCCTGGATGTGAAAGACGCCGAAGTTTATTCGGAGGCAGACATCGACGAGAATCCGACCCTCGCCCAAATGACCGAAGCCGCCATAAAAGTATTGCAGGAGGACCCAGATGGGTTCTGGTTGATGGTGGAGTCGGGAGACGTCGACTGGGCGAATCATGCAAACAACATCGACAATTCCATCGGGGCCGTGTTGAGTGGAGATGCGGCGTTGGAAAAGATTTTCCATTGGATTGAGGCTCGCAAGGCATGGGATCAATCGCTCGTCATCGTGACGTCGGATCACGGGCATTTTCTTCATCTGCTTCAGCCAGAAGTTCTCACAGACAAATGATGATGGCTGGACGAACTTCTCTGCATTCCATCGGGAAGCAAATTGCAACATGACTTCACCCCTGAATTGGAACTCGCGGCAACTTACTCACGGTTGGCAACGGGGAGTCAATGCGTTTTTTTGGGGGCTTGGATTCACGGAAGCCGACTTTGACAAGCCCCACATTGGTATCGGTACTCCGTTGCTCGAAGGTAACTTGTGCAATGTACATAGCTACCGATTGGCGCAACACATCCAAGTGGGTTGCGTCGAAGCTGGGTTGATTGGTTTTCCGTTTGGGGTCTCTCCGGTCAGCGATAACCTCGTCCAAGGTGGCCCCGACGGAGGTGCTTCGCTGGTTTCTCGAAACCTTATCGCGAATGGGGCCGAGATGGTGTGCGAAGCGCATCGCTACGATGCCTTGGTCGGCCTGCATCATTGTGACAAGAATGGACCGGGGTTCGCGATGGCTCTCGCACGGACAAACTTTCCTGGGCTGATAGTCAACGGCGGTTCAATCATGCCAGGTTGTCACCAAGGGAAACCGACCACCATTTTCGACGTCTACGATGCACAAGCACGCGTACGGGCCGGGCAAATGCAGGACGCAAATGCGGAATCCATTCTTCGCACGGCTTGTCCGGGCCCAGGTGGTTGCGGGATTGCAGCTTCATTCAACACATGGGGAATCGCCATGGAAGCGATCGGCTTGAGCCTTCCCAATACTTCTTCCATGCCTGCCATTGATGAAGGAAAGAATTTAGAGTGCCAACGCGTTGGGATATCGATTCGTCGGTTGCTGGAATGGAATCTACGTCCTCGAGACATCTTAACGCGTCAAGCGTTTTGCAATGCCATGTCCGCCATCGCTGCCATTGGTGGATCGACTAACGGAGTGCTTCATCTTTTGGCCTTGGCTCGTGAGGCACATGTCGAGTTCGGACTGCGTGACATCCAAGCTATCTGTCGTCGAACACCGGTCTACTGCAATTTCGCACCGCGAGGAACTGGCACCATGGTCGACTTGCATCGGCTAGGTGGAACGAACATGTTGCTTCGTCATTTATTGAATGCAGGGCTTCTTGATGGCAAGTGCATTACGGTCACAGGCGAGGATTTGGAATCCAATTTGCTGGTAGCTCCTGAAGTCCCTGCCGTCAACGAATTGATTGCTCCGCTTGGGACGCCATGGAAAGAGTACGCGGACATTCAGGTTTGCTTTGGAAACATCGCGCCTCAAGGAATTGTTTTTAAAATCTCGATCCTCGATTCGCCCCGTTTTCGAGGGACCGCGATTTGCTTTGAATCTGGAAAGGCAGTTTCGGATGCAGCCGTAGAAAAACGAATTCAGCCGGGCCATGTCGTTGTTCTGAGGGGACTTGGTCCCGTCGCGGCTGGAATGCCAGAGGTTCATGTTGCAACGGCAGCCCTATCCATGCCTGAACTCAAAGGGAAAGTGGCTCTCATATCCGACACGCGCGTCTCAGGCGTGTCGAGCGGCGCGATTGGCGTGCATTGTTCACCGGAAGCGGCGTTGGGCGGTCCCATTGGAATGATCCAAGATGGCGATTCTATCGCTTTCGATTTGGAGAATGGAACGGTCCATGCGGATGTCGACTTTAGCGAGCGCACTGCGTGGGCAGTCAAGATTAAATATCTGCGAGGCTATATGGCTGACTTTGCGGCAGTCACTACGCAAGCGGACCAAGGTTGCGTTAGCAAATGGCTGTTAGGCGAATAGAATATTTTTCAAATTGTTTTATTGGGAGCTTTGTAGTTCACGTTACTCACTGAGAAACAAGTATTGAATTCGATTCGCTTGCAGTTCTTGTATCAACGCGTCCATGTCGTACTCACAATCCAGCGGCCTTCGCTAATTGCAGCATTTCATTGAGCATCTCAGCTAAGCACGGACACTTCGACACAGCGACGATGGGGTCGAGCTTTGCAAATAACTCCCGTCCATGTGTCACTTTTTTGTACTCACGACGTGTGGCTTGCGTGTAAAGTCGATTCAGCAATTTCGCAGGGGGTTCATCGAAGTTGACAGTCTCTGGCTGGTTGGTTTTGGCCGGTAGAATTTCTCGAACTTCCCTTGGGAAGATACTAGGTTGAGCGAACAGCCATGCTTCGAATTCATGGACCGCAAAGCACATACGGAACCGATCTCGATTGACATCATTTTCAATTCGTTGCGTTGCCCACGCACGGCGTTCTTCTGCGGTAACACAATGTTCAGGATAAAACGTTGGTCCGTACAAATCGATTAATCCGATCACGGCAACGATATCTTCGTTCTTTGGTCCGTCGACAAACTCCTGAGCTCGAACGACTAGTTTTTCCAATAGTTGTGAATATCCATTGAATCGAACGACTTGAATTCCCACTCGGGTCGTAAGTTGTGGGTCCAACCAGCGTTTCAGGAACTCAGCAACCGTTTGCTTTTCCGTGTTGCCTTCGACCAACAAAACGAACTTCATTGCATCGACTCCAATTGTTTGGAGCGAAAAAGCTCACCGAGAGTGTACTTATCAAGCCAATAACCCAGATCATCTCCTGAAACGACTCGCAGTATTGTTTCGCCATTCAACCATTCTGCAACGGTTGTGGTTGGAGGCTCGGTGCCAAAAGCGTCAAGAAACTCAGGGGAATGCGTGGTTAGGATTACTTGGGACCGGAGGGCCGCGTCGCGAGCGTATTCTGCAACGATAGGTAACATTGACGGGTGCAAACCTGTCTCTGGTTCATCAATAGCAATTAGCGATGGCTGCTTAGGATTGGCGAGAACAGCGAGCAAAAACAAGAACCTCAGCGTCCCATCGGAAAGGTCCGCGGCAGACTGCTCCCGCTTCAGACTCTTCCAACGTACCCGCAGTTGGACGCGTTGGTCGGCCGCTGGCGGAAAAACCAATTCCTCGAAATCGTCACTGAAGGCTGCCCGCATGGCCGTGTTGACTTCGGATTTGAACTCACGATCGCTCGTGTAGAGCGTATGCAAAACGGAAATCAAGTTCTGGCCATCGGATTCAACACGTGTTTCATTTCGTGTTAGAGCGGCCTGACGTATCTCAGCTTCCCGGTTGGTGTGAAAATCTTCGTAAACGGTCCAAGCTGATAGCTCTCGGTGAAATTCGCTAAGGTAGCGATTCGCGGACAACGGTCCGGCAGCGACTGACAAAAGTGTTTCTTCTTCGGACAAAGCTTCTTCATTAGCCCGAAGTCCTCTTTCCTCTGGATCAAAAACAACCGCACTACTAGGCGTACGTTCCAAAAGTTTGAATGGTTGCGGGCGACTACCACTTTCCACTCGGTAGAAATTCCCAAGCAACTCGTAATTCAATCGATACGCACTTGTCTTGCCAATGCGTCCCAGTTCCATTTGATACGTCAGGCTATCACGAATTTCGTCACGTGTTGGGTCAACAGGTGAGAACTTCGCCCGCAGTTCGATCTTGTCCTCGGCGCCATCCCAAACCAGTCGGTCCATACCGCCATCGCGTTGAATGCGTTTGCTTAGGCCACCTTTTGCAGCAGTGGCGAGCATCACCAGTGATCGCAGCAGGTTTGATTTGCCGCTTCCATTCGGGCCGATCACTACATTAAGCCTTCCTGGCTCCCATGTGATATTGCGAAGCGAGCGAAAGCCCCGTACTTCCAGTTTCATTATTCTCATCGGTTTAACCTCTCAAAAGCTTCGTTCGTGGTTGCATCACATCGCAATCCGATTATTTGCTTCGACATAGAGCTTACACTTTCTCAACGGGCCACCAGCCCGCTATCCTCAAAATGCTATAGCACTGACGCCTTTTGCTCCGCAGAAGCGTTTTGACGAATCGCACTTTCGCAGAGCGAAAGGCGACAATGTTTAACCAATCGCAGCCAGCATATTGGCCATGCTTTCACTAAGAATGGTTTCGACTCCAGGCGTATAGTCAAACACCTCGACGCTAACCCAACCTGAGTAGTCGATTTCCTTGAGGGCAGCAAAGATGGGTTTTTGATCCACATGCCCCATGCCAGGTCCAAGCCGGTTCGGGTCATTAGCATGGAAATGAATGAGAATATCTGCGTTATTGCGGATGATGTCGTCGATTGGCTCGCGTTCGCTGCTCATGGCTTTGACGTCGAGATGCAACTGGACATGTTCACTGCCAATCATGTCGATCAGCTCTCTAGCTTGAAACGCATGATTTAAGAAATTCCCTTCTTGCGGTCCAAGCGGTTCAATGGCGATTTTGATGTCGTGCTTCTCCAAGCTTGCGACGACTTTTATCAACAGATCGGCTGCGTTTGCCATGGCTTCTTCGTGGCTCATCGTGTCCGGAAAATTACGCTGCAGAGGGGAACCGAGCACCATGAGCTTGCCGCCAAGATCGCTGCACAATTGAGTAAGCGCACAGAAGTACTCACTGGTCTTGGACCGAATGCTCAGGTCGTCCGTTGTTAGATGGTAGCCCGATGTCTTTTTCAGCAGCCAATGCAATCCGATGATTTCTAAACCGTGCTCGATCGCGCATTGACGGTACTCCGTTCGTTGCGATTCGGAAATTTCGTAGACGCTTTTGCCCATGGTAAATGGGGCGACCTCGATACCGGTATAACCGTATTTGTGTGCCTCTTGGAATCCTCGTTCGATGGGCCAGTCGCCAAACGTCTCGTTACAAATCGCGTATTTCATTTAAACTTCGTTTTGACAGGAATCATTACTCAAACGACTTGGCCACTTCGCCACCCGCTCGCGTTGCCAGCGCTTGGAAAACTTCCAAGTCGACACTATTGGAGAGAAACTTGGTTGCGCAGTCTCCGAAAATAAAGTGTGTACCACCCGTATGATAGCTTGAGAAGTCATCAAAATGGCCCTTAGGACTGTTGGGAACATGGTCCGTTGTACCAAGGAATCTAGCCGAAGCACCTGCAGCGCTCGAAATGTAACCATGCCATAGGGAACCACCCAGCTTGCTGCCTCGTTCGCCAAAAATGAACGTATTGCTAACGCCGTCGGTCATGTCCCTCATTCGTATGAATGAGTTCCCGAAAAATACTCCGTCCCCTTTGTAAGGAAAATCATCGATTTCCAGCGTCCCGAAAACACCCACGTAATTCGATTTGGCGATGCGAAAGAGTTTTGGCCCAAGGTCGATGTTGTGGCCACCGTCTTCATCCACGCCAGTATCCGCACCCAACTGAAAGCTCGACTCACCTGGATCCGATGGGCAAATGAACGTTGGGACGACGGTTTGTAAGTACGGCATATTCACCGTGGCATCGATTGGAAAATTCGTGTTCAACAGGTTTGAAATATTCGATTGCTCGAGGTAGGGGAGCAAAGCTTGACTCATGCTCCAACCTGGTTTGGTGGTCTGCCTCCAATCGACCCAGCCACTTGGAAATCGTCTAAAAGCCGATTCGTAATTGGTTACGCCTAAGCCTAACTGCCGGACATTGTTGGTGCATTGCGTCCGCCTAGCGGCTTCGCGTGCAGCCTGAACCGCAGGCAAAAGTAAGCCGACAAGAACTCCAATAATGGCAATAACGACTAGAAGTTCCACGAGCGTAAAACCCTCGAAAAATCGGTTTGAACGTCGTTGATGGGTAGTTTTCATGCGCTGTACCGAAAGACAAGGTAACGAAACCGATATTCGAATTCAATCGCAAAAACCCCCGTGAGGCAAATGCAATTGAATTGCGATTAGGAATAGTATCGGATACGAACCGGAATTGTCAACGGTTCAGCATTTGATTCTTGGCGCAAAAAAAGAGCCCGCTGCCGCTACCCATATTGGGAAGCGAAAGCAGGCCCTTTTGACCGTGAAAGATGGGCCGAACCTAGTGCGAATAGGTCTGTCGGTTTTCGTCCGAGTTGTCTCGGTCATTCGACGCCACTAAGATCACGGTACCTCCTTGTTTAGGGAGCGCCTGTGCTGAACATACTCCGCCAGCACTGCTCAACCGCGGTTCCACCGTGGCTGTCGAGTTGATCGTCTCTCGATAATTAAATTGAAAGCACATGCCGTGCCAAATGGCTTTTTCTTTGATTGAGAATCCGAGAAACCTTGGTAACGTTGGGATTCACTCTGAGATACGCCCTGATTCAGCCAGCAAACTAAAATGGATTGTAAAAATTTCAAAATGCCAGCAAACGATTTTACAATTTGCAAATTGGGTAAATGGGGGGATGCTAGTGCTTTGATGTTATTTTAGTCCGCCGCGGCGGCCTCTTTGCTTTTGACGGAGTCAAAAAGGGCCGCAATGTCTTCCATCGACGCCGGATCATTGAGTTGCTCGCCGGTTGGCAAAGTCGATGGGGTGCTTCTGGGCGCAGCGGATTTTGGCGCATTGGCAGCTGCGTTTTGAAAGAGCAGGGCGATATCATCCGTAGTTGCAACCTCGCTCAACATATCCTCAGTAGGCAATGCGGCCTTGGACGCCGTTGGTACTACGACTGCCGCAGAAACGGATTCCAACGGAGTGATTGCCGATTTCACTGTTGAAAAGAGAGAAGCGATATCATCGGCGGTTGCGACCTCGTTTGGATCGACTTCCTGCGCGATTGAGGTCGCGCGGGCGTTTTCGGCGAAGGGTGGGTTGTGCGACTTGTTCGTGTCGATTTGCACGAGGAGTGCTGCAATATCGTTGGCGTTGGCAACCGCCGAAATGTCGTTCGACTGATTTGTGTCCGTTGCGACTACATCGCTTGCGATGTCGACTGGAGTGGTTAGGGAGATGGGAAGGACTTTATCAACGGACTCTTCCATTGATTGGCGGACATTTTGTTTTAAGGATATTGGAGCATCGGTCCAGACACCATCCACGCGAGAAATGATTCTTAGACCGCTTTTGTCCGACTCAATCGATCCTTCCTCCAATGCATCCATCGTTGAAACGAGATCGGATTCACTTCCAAGGCTTACGATGCTAATGTTGCATGGTAGAGGGACCGATTCGCCCGCAATCTTGAAAAACTCGACGCCTAAGATTGTTTGATGGATAATTTCCATTGTCGTATGGAAAGTCGTTGGTGGGGACGCAAAATCCAGAACAACGAATCGATCCGGAAGGTATCTTGCGACAAGTGCCTTACCTGACGAAGAAATGGCAAGGTGCATGGCAACGCACTTTAACGCCTGCTCGGTGACCATAGCGCCGTGCGTACTGACCAAGTCCGAATACTTGCTCAGTGTTACCATCGCCATGTAGGACTCGCTGCGACATTTCGGCTCAACGGAAAGCCATGCATTGAGAACGGCGTCGAAGCCGTGACGATTTAGAAGGCGGGTGAGTCGATCTTGCCAAGGCAATGGGAGGCCTGGGCAATGTTTGTCGTCCTCGATCTCTCGAGGAACGAAAAGTTCGGGTGCAGCCGAAAGGGCTGCCGCTTTACTATGATTTTCATGCCACTGTTGCAGGTAAAGCCCTCGATGGACCCAGCTCTGCAAATAGTGGACCTTAGCGGGCTCCCAACTCAACGCTGTTCCGGTCTCCAACGCTTGAGCCGGTTCCACTTTTTTCTTGGGCCACGCGAATGCCAAAAGCAGCAATACGACTGTCGCTTCAGCGGCCAGGCTGAGATATTCAACAGAGAGCATTTGCATGGGGGGCCAAACGGTGCCAGATCAAACGGAAACTCAAAACAATCCGGCAATGGTACCCTCTGAGAATTGCTTTGCTGTACTTCACAATCGACGTGAGCGCAAAAATGGAAGGCTAGCAATTGACGGTGTCGATTGTATAGATTTTAACGAATTGAGTTGCCTGGGTACTTGACAGTACATCCCCAACGGTAATAAGTTGAGATTAGTGACCTGTTTGACAATGAGAAACTTCCATTGCGGGCAAACACGAAAAAACATCAGGACGTGCAAATGGCGGTTTAGAGACCGAGGTTTTTCGCGAGCCAACGAGTCCGTTTCTTTATCCAACGGTAAAGGGGAAACTCGTCCGCTACGAAACCAGACCAGGGAGTGGTTCAATGATTGATTCTGGATTTCAAGACGTTTTGGGACAAGCCAAGAAGATGCTCAATGAGAGCCCGTTTCATTCCCTTCGTGAGTTGCAAGTTGAGCAACTTGGGGATCAGGTGTTGCTGCTTGGTGAAGTCGATAGTTTTTTTCTAAAGCAACTCGCCCAGGAAACGGTGCGTACCGCCACACGCGGGATCGAGATGGTCAATAACGTTGCTGTCTGCCAAAACCATTAAAAATCGTTCGATGAATGAGGCAAGGGGCTGTGCGAGGCCGAAACTCTTGGCGAGTTTCGTTACGACATTAATGGATCAATTGATCCTATGGCGTACAAGATGCCGGAATGTCGAGGGCCATTCGTTGAATTCGTCGGCTGGGACAAACGCACTTTCCATGCAATGAAATTCCGACTCGTCCCAAGGTTCTAAGAATGCATCGCCTTGGATGTCTGCCAAAACAAGTGTGACGTACAGATCTTTGATCTTCGGCATGGCCAGCCGATAGATTTCGGCGCCTCCGACAACAAATGCAAGCGAATCGCGAGGAACGAATGCCATTGCTGCCTCAATCGATGCGGCCACGCAAACGCCGTCAAAACGTGTTTCCTGCCGTCGCGATAAAACAATCGTCTGGCGGCCAGGCAGTGGACGGCCAATAGATTCGTAGGTTTTCCTGCCCATCACGAGCGTGTGCCCCATCGTAAGTTGCTTGAATCGTTGCAAGTCACTTCGAAGTTTCCAAGGCAATGTGTTGGCTCGCCCAATCGCCCCATTTCTGGCAACGGCGACAACTGCGCTGAGTTGGTGGATGCTCATTGCTGTGAAGGTATCGATTTTGTCCACACTTTGCCAGCCGAGACCGCTCCCATACAACGAGAATTTTGGATACATTGAACAACAGTAAGTGGTCGGCGATTTGTCGCCCAGGAGTCTTTGGTAATTGTCCCAGGAGGTGGAGTCTATGTCAGCCCGTTTTAGTCGTACTTGTTCGTCCATTGTTGTAGCTATGTTGCTTGCAACGATTTCAACGCATTTCGTGTGGTCGCAAACGCCCGCGACCCCAGCTAGCCAAACGAAACCTTTGACTACCGGACCGGCGACTGGCCCCCAGTCTGGTCCAGGTACCGTCACGCAAAACGAGCTTGAACATGCTGCTTTGATGCAATTGATTGAATCGATCGAGCCGTATCACAAGAAAAAGGAAATCAAAGGTTCAGCCGTTCTCTCCGGCTCAACTACCATGTTGACGATTGGCAAGTTGTGGGCCGATCGTTTCCGAAAATTTCACCCAGAGGTTGTTTTTACTCGCGGTGCGGATGGAACCGACATTGGAATCAAATCGTTGGCCGAAGATCCAACGGTCATCGCAGGGTCGAGCCGTCCACTCACTGCTGAGGATTTGGCTTTTTTGAAAAAGGGGAAATGCAAGGATCCACTCAGTGTGATCGTAGCCCTCGATCCGCTTGCTCTCTATGTTCACAAGGACAATCCCGTTTCTGGCGTCACACCAGAGCAGTTGGAATCCATTTTTCGCGCCGCCGGTAGTACGGGAAAGCACGTGGCTACCTGGGGCGAACTCGGGGTCACAGGTGAGATTTCGAAAAAGCCAATTCGAATTCATTCTCGCAGCGAAATTAGCGGAACAACTTCCTTCATCAAACAACTCGTTCTCCGCGGCGGAGAAATGGCGAAAGAGGCTCAATCGCACAAAAGTAGCGATGAAGTTTGTGCTGCGATCGGTGAGGACTTGGCCGGAGTAGGGATTTGTGGTTTCGGCGAAGCAAATGAAAAAGTGCGACCGGTTGCGTTGATTCTCAACGGAGTAAAAGTGCCAGCCACCGAACAGAGTTTTCTATCGGGCCAATATCCCTTTGTGCGTCCGCTTTTGCTAGTCGTCGACAAGTCACAGATGACGTCGGATGGAGGATTGAGAGAAGCCATGCTTCGCTATGTATTGAGCCGGGACGGCCAGTTAGAAGCCGTTCGCGAAGGTTTTTTTCCTCTAGATCCAGCTTTTATCCGAAAGCAACTCGACCAAATTAGCGGCCCACAAATGCGATAGGTCTTTTTGACTCAGACAACTCACTTCTTTCAGTAAAGAACTCAAGCATGAAACTTTTGAAACTTTTCTTTTTTTTGGCCGTCACAGCTTTCTCGTGTCCAGTTTCTTGTTTTGGACAAGCGAATTGGCTTGATTTTACGAGCGCCATTCCCAAAGTGTTGATGCCAGGCGGAGCCCCTGGCTACGGTTCTTCGACCACCGGCTTCCCGTCAACCTCCGGTTATTCCTCCACGCCCTATTCCCCGCTCAATCCGACCGGTTCTGGCGGGTTTAGTCCTAGCGGCTATGGAGGGGCCGGGCCGATGTTGGCGCCTGCCCGTAAGGATTGGAAATTGGGCGTTTATGTTGATAATACGGATGTCGGAGCGGTCATTACTCAAATTGCACCCGGTAGCGCCGGACAGCAAGCTGGCTTGCAAACCAACGACATCATCATGGCTGTTGGCGGTACACGGATCGGCAGTTTTGATAACCGAATCGTGGAACTTGCAGATGAGATTCGGAGAAATACGGATGCAATGGGACGCGTGTCGCTGCTCGTATTCAATTCTCGCCAGCAAAGGATTGCGTCCTTACCCGTCTCAATGAACTCGTCTTCCAGTACTTTGGTGGGCACGGTCGCGACACGAGACCGATCGCAGCTTCCCTACGGCTCGACACTGATGGTTCAATTGCAGAATGTGTCCAAACCATACTATGAAATAGCGGGTGGCAAATCCGTTACGCGAGCGGATGGGTTTGGCCCGTTTGGATTTGAACTTCATTTCGATCCGCGGTACATCGATCCGAGAGATCAATATCAATTGACAGCCTCCATTTTCGTAGGCAATCAACTCATGTATGGCCTTCCTCAGCCAATCGGTGTGGATGTGAATAACCTCGGGCAATCGTTTAATTTCACGTTGGAGCAAGCGAGTGGGCAATCCTTTGCCAATCCAGGTCAAACAACCTTTTCGCCAGGTATTCCAGCGAACGTGGTCAACGCAGGGTATCCTGGGACTTTTGGCCCCAACGCGTTGAATGAGTTGTTCCTTCAATTGCTTGGCCGAGCCCCAAGTGCTCGCGAAGTAGTCGCATGGCAGTCCTATTTGCAGCAAGGCAATTCGATCAACGATCTTAAAGTCAAACTGATGTCGAGCTCTCAGTTCCGAGAACGATTCTCTAATGATGCCACTTACGTCCAACAACTCATTACCTCCCTCATGAATCGAGCCCCCAATCAACAGGAGCTGGCGTATTGGATGACGCGCATGCAAGCGACCGGATCGCCAGAGATGGTAATCAATGAGATTCTTGCGAAGAATCGGTAGAGGCCGCACGATCGAAAGAATGCTTGCGGAATGGGCAATCGGTAGCGACTACGGAGTTATTTTATGTTGCGTTGAGTTCTCTGCTAATGATTTGAACTGTCGAATTCGATAACTCATTCATCATTGGTCGAGCTCACGCAACATGGATTTGTAGCGTGGGTACTCGGCACCCCACCTAATTATAATACTCCCAAACTGTTGTTTGGTTCGCCGATGGCCATGGAAGGCTGATTCAGCCACGGCGCTGAGTCAGTCTTTTTTGCATTGGCGACCGACCGACGAAACTAAAAAGGTTTCTCACGATGCGTTGCAAGCCAATTCGTACCGTTTTTCGTGCCGCTTTAGCGGCCGGAATATTAGCGACATGTCACAACGCACCGCTCAGTGCCTGTTGGAAGGATTATTTGCACCCGTCGGCAGATGCTTGCTTCCTCCACGATCATCATTGGGAGAATTTTAATTCAGCGAGCAAGGCTGCTGAGCACTTCGCCAAATCCATTGTGAAATCGGATGCGGAAATAAGGTTGGTTGCCGACCATGAAACCGAAGCTTGTGTTGCCGCCGCAAAACTGTTTGAATTGAAATCGCAAGTCGATGCCGTCTTGGCTTCACTGCGATCCAAAGCCCACAAACTTTCAGAGGCGAGCGCCAAATTGTTTATGGGTTACTCTCAGTCGAGAAGGCTAGTTATTTCGACCATTGAAAGTCGGAGTTTGATGCTCGTGGACTGGATCAAGATCCCAGACATGCTACCCGTATCGGTTATCGAAAGCGATAAAGGGAACGCTTTTGAATGCGATTGGGATTGCGGTGACTGGCACCGCGATATTCAAAACTCCGTTTCTGTTTCGCCGCCTCCCCGCGAACTTGCGAATATTTTTGTCTACCTACTTGAAGCCGCAAATAATGCCCATAATTCCTATGAGTCCTATGAGATTAATGACACGAATGCGTCCTATGACTCTGAAACAGATTCAAGCAAATTCTCTTCCCAGGACAGTCTTGCTTCCAATTCTGAAATCGCTAGAGATTCCGAAGCACCGATCGCATTCGCTCACGCTTGGCAAGTTGGAGTTGATCCCATCTGCCCAGAGGTCCAAGTGTGCAATCCTACGTGGCATGGTGTCGGAAGTGAGCCCTCGATTTGTTGTCCGATAGAGCGAACCGAAGAAGCAATCGTTACGGAAACCGATGTGCCCCCCGCGGTGATTGCAAGTCGTCCACCCACACTAGAGGCAGAGTTGGCCAGTTCAGCCTCAAATGCCATCGACGAGACTGGTGAGTTCACGGCGCATTCCTTCGATGGGTTTAGTAGTCCCTGGTGCGATTCATTGAACTGGTCCCCGTGGTCCAGTCGGATCGGAAAGCGATTTGCCTTCGGTGACAATGCACCGAGGATGCCAGAAGCAGGTCCGGCGATCGCGGCCTACTCCAAAGAGGACCTCGAGTCCGCTTCAACGTATGCCTCTAAGATCCTTGATGAGCTGCAAAACGGTTATCAGCAATTGGACGAAGCGGACTCAAGTGAAATCAAGTTTTCATCCAAGGACTTTTTGATAACACATCACGACTCAGCCTATGGCTCGATCCTGCTCCCTGATCATGCAACGAATGTCCTTGCCAAGCCAACCGTAGAGTCAAAAACTCGAGTCTCGAAAAACTTTGCGAGTCCGATTCGAACGGTGGGTCAGTTTTTAGTCGATTTTGCAAACCAGATTGAAAATCAAGTCGAACAAATAGAGTTTGCGAAGCGGGAAAACAATCAACGTTAATCTGGACGTTGCGGTAATCCAGGCACAATTTGAAAGGAAAGACCGGGTGTTTTTCGGCGGTGAATGGATTCAGAAACGGCAGCTCGTAGGGCGTTGACGTGCGAGTTTAATTCAGCTTCCAACATCATGGTCTTGTCGAATGGCATTTCCTCAAGTGATTGGACCATGACAAGTAGATGAGAAGTGTTTGGTGCTGGAACGACCTCAAAAACCGTCAAGCCGTACTCACCTTGCATTACGGCGTTGATTGCGTATTCCAACGCATAACGAACCTGCGAGCAAAGCTGCAAGGCCTTGCGATCCAGGCGTTGGTGTCCGTTGTTCCGTCTAGAATGCTTCATAAAGCATAGAGACACTGGCTTCTTGAAATGGTTCGCGACACTACGATAACGTTGACATGCGTTCCGATTCTGAAAGGCTCTAAGGAACTTTGGCCCCTTCGGGGTCACCGCGTCGTTTCTTTGGTTCCCGGGGGTTTGCTGCTCCGCAGCGACCCCCGGCTACTCTCTGTAATCCCTAACGGGATAATGCCCCATGATCCTGAAAGGATCACAGACAGTAGCCGGCGGTAAGCGAAGCGACACCACCGGCCGTTTGGGATGGAAGTGGAATCTTATCGAATTAGACCGAAGCTGGCGATTCACTTAGCCAATCGGAAAGACTCTTGTCAGGGACTTGGATCTTCAGCACTGGGGCGAATTCCTCAAACGACTTATCGACATCTGCCAACAATTGCGTCAGATCTACGCTTCGCGACTGAGTTACACGTTCGATGCCGCTCAAGAATGCGGTATCATCATCCCATTGATCGTCTCGGCACGAGGGTAACAGCGACGCCAAAGCAACGCAGGCAGCGTCGATTCGGGGCGTTGGGCCATCGAGTAGTTCGTCCAAAGCGGGATGACGTTCAATGAGAATTGCAAACTCTTCTGGAAGTCTCCAGTTTCTGCACAAAGCTGCCGCAGCTTGGGCATGGTCCCATCCGAACAGTTCCTTTTCTAGCGAGGACAATCGAAGTCTCTCTTTACTGCGTCGTTCCACGAGTCCTTCGTAGTGTTCGGGCAGGGCTTTGAGCAATAGCGGAATCGCCATATCCTGTAGCAACGCCGCGGCAAAAAGGTCCTCGGCGTTGGGAAGACGGAGCTCGCGACCTAAACTTCGTGCGAAGACGGCACGCCGCAATGAATCTTGCCACAAGCTCTTTAAGTCGAATGGACCAAACTTTGGATTTGGCACCAACGAAAAAACAGCGCTCCAAAGGGCAAAGTTTTTTATCGTTCGAACTCCGACCAGAGTTAGGGCTTGCTGGATGGATGCAATTTCTCTCGAGAAGCCAAAGTACGATGAGTTGACAAAGCGTAAAACCTGCCCCATCAATCCAGCATCGGCTTCGATGGGTTTAGCGTATTGGACGGGCCCATTGTTTGGGTCTTGAGACAACTCCAGCAGTCGCATCGCACTCGTTGGAAGAGCAGGCAACAGCGTATTTGCGAGGACTTCGTTTAGATTTCGGATGTCGATTGTTTTGGGCATGCTGCAGGTCTTTTGCTGGGGGAGCAGGCCGATCGCATTTCACGAAGCGTCAGCCAAGGGTTTGGGTTCGTCTGTAAAGTTAGGCTTGATATCCATAGAAGCAAATTAACCGTAGAACTTTTGAGGGGATACCTTTCTCAACTTAGAACTCTTGCTATCTCTTTTTCCGATTGTGACAGTCAACGCGATTGAGCCGACAGCGACGATCAAAATGGAAACAGTATTCCGTTCGCAACGATTGCCTTAATTGGGTAGACTCGTTCAGCAATTATTAAAGATTCGTGATGCAGCATCCACACTTGGTCATTCTGACTGAGGTAGAGGACAGGGTAGTGTGCCCGTTTTTTATCTTTCGTCGCGCCTTATGCCCGCTGAGTGATCCATGGATCTTGTTCAAGTTCAAAACCTCTGCAAGAGTTATCCGGACGCGACACAGGGAGAGTTTGTAGCTCTAGACAACGTGAGTTTTGTCGCCAAAGCGGGGGAAGTATTCGGATTGCTTGGCCCCAACGGTGCAGGGAAAACGACTGCCCTTCGTATCCTGGCTACGATCTTACAACCAACCTCCGGTTCCGTTCGGGTTTTTAACTTTGACGTAACTCAACAATCGGACTATGTTCGCCATTCGATCGGTTTCGTGTCCAACAACACTGCGATTTACGATCGCATGAGTGCCTGGGAACTTGTAGAGTACTTTGGTCGATTGTATGCGCTGCCGGACGACCATCTTTACCCACGCATGGAGAAGATTTTTCGCAAGCTCCAAATGGAAGATTTTAAGGAGTGTCCGGGCGCAAAAATGTCAACCGGGATGAAACAAAAGACCTCGATCGCAAGAGCCTTGATTCACGATCCACCTGTCCTCATCTTCGATGAAGCGTCGCTGGGGCTCGATGTTATGGTGGCTAGAGCGCTCCAATCCATCGTCATGGATCTGCGAGATCAGGGCAAATGCATTATTTACTCCACTCACATTATGCGAGAAGTGGAACGGTTGTGCGATCGAGTCGCCATCATTTACAAAGGGAAAGTTGTCGACTCAGGTACTCTCGAAGATCTAGCCGAGCGACACCAACAGAAAGACTTCGAGGAATTGTTCTTTCAACTGCTAATGCTCGGTGACAACCAGCCGCGACTAAAAACCGGCTTGGGAGTGACTCCCCTCAATGGAACCATTGCAAACGCGTTGAAGGTGGGGTCAGCATGAATTGGTCACATGTAAAACTCATTTTTCACAGAGAAGTTCGAGACCAATTGCGCGACCAACGCACCATGTTCACGATCTGTATCCTGCCACTCCTGCTCTATCCCTTGATGGGGATGGTGATGATGCAAGTTGCACAATTCCATCGGGAACAGCATGTTACCGTTGGTGTCGTTGGCTACGAAAACTGGCCAAAGGACTTTCCGCTCATCACAGAAGTTGCAAACGACAAGATCCGTTGGAAGAAACTCTCTGCAGACAATGGCTTGGTTCGAACATTTGAACAATCGGAATTGCAATTCGTTGCTGCAAATCAAACAGAGACTGCGACTACGGGAGTTCACCAGAGTATTGCCCCAAGCGCGGCTGAAAAACTCTTAAGGGAACTGGAATCGGATGTTGTCCTTTGGGTTCCGTCCAGTTTCAATGAATCGATCTCCAAGGATTCCTTGGTTGTGCTCAGCAATCAACGCTGGGAACGTTCCCAGTTGGCGGTCCAGTTCCTCAATGAACGAATGAACGACTGGCACTCGAACTGGCTGCGAATTCATTTGAAGGTTTCGGAATTAGGAGCAGCCATCGTGGATCCGCCTCGCGTACAACAGCTAGATGTTTCGAACGCGGAAATGAAACGTGCAATTGTCTGGTCCAAAATCCTACCCTTCGTCATGCTGGTCTGGGCACTTACAGGTGCTTTCTACCCGGCTATCGATTTGTGCGCAGGCGAAAAAGAACGCGGAACGCTCGAAACACTTCTCTGTAGTCCTGCTCGAAGAAAAGAGATCGTCTGGGGCAAACTCCTGACGGTCATGTGTTTTAGCATTGGTACGGCGCTTTTAAACCTCGCGAGTATGCACACGACAGCTTCGATTGTTATGTCCAGATTCGCCGGACTAGGGGCCAGCGATATGGTGGCGGCCATGGGACCATTGCCGCTGCACTCAATGGGGTGGTTGATTCTGTTGGTTATCCCTATTTCAGCCATGTTTAGCGCCTTGGCCCTGGCCGTGGCATGCCTTGCTCGCAGCACCAAAGAGGGGCAATACTACTTGATGCCGCTACTCCTGGTCGGCATGCCACTGGTTATGCTTCCAATGATTCCAGGCGTGCAACTCTCTCCCGGTACAAGCATTGTTCCCATTACGGGGGCGGTACTGATGTCGCGGGCGTTGATGGATGGAGAGTACATGCACGCACTACTCCACTTACCCACCGTGGCAACCGTCACAGTTCTGTGTTGTTTGCTCGCAGTTCGTTGGGCCGTACGGCAATTCGAGAGTGAGAACGTAATGTTTCGAGACAGCGAGCGATCCTCCATGTCGCAATGGATTCGAAATGTATGGCGGCAACGTGAGGACACCCCAACTCCAAACGAATCCTTGCTCTGCGGTCTGCTCATTTTAGTGTGCTTGTTCTTTGGCAGGCTGTCCTTGGGCGGAATGGCATTGAGTTGGACTTCCGTAGTTCAATCGACCATTGTCATTCAGATCGGCATGATCCTCGCGCCAGCGTTGATTATGGCGACCATGTTGACCCGCTCGGTCCGGAAGTCTCTCAGATTGAATCGTACAGGTTCCATGGAGATGATTTTGGCTGCATTACTCGCCGTTAGTTTGCACCCAACTTATGCAGCATTTGCGTCATTGGTTGGAGCTGAATACAAACTCGGGGAACAGACAATTGAAATGCTCATCCAGTTTGATTCGATCATAGCAAACGCCCCGATTTGGGGTGTTCTGTTGGTGTTGGCTCTCATTCCAGCCGTGTGCGAGGAACTGGTTTTTCGGGGTTTCCTGTTCGCCGGACTTCAGAGGGACGGTGGGCATATGCGTGCGATATTATTAACGTCAATACTGTTTGGTCTGTCCCATGGAGTCCTGCAACAAACGATTACCGCATCGGTGATTGGCATGCTCCTTGGATGGCTCGCATTTCGGACAGGCGGCGTCGCTTGCACGATCGTATTTCATTGCGTTCACAACAGCATTTCGATGCTCCTTGCAGCCCATTCCAGTCGCGGTTCAAGTGTTCCGTCGATGTTGTCTTGGGCCCTCGAATCCAACAATGGACAACTCGCGTATTCCAGTGCTTGGTGTACGCTCAGCGTCGGCATTGCGATCACGTTAATTGCATGGTTCGCAACCAAGAAATCTTCCAGTAGCATGGTCCCATGGGCAATATGGCGTTCGGGCCGCGGACCTCAACATTCCGCAAATCGGTAAGGACTGCTCCTGCCGAACCAACGCCAAGCTCGGCAGGAGCCTCGCCCTCCCATTGAAACCCTTGGCAGGTAGTTTTTGGTCCGCCGCTCGCCTAATAGGCAGAAGCGGTCGCGTTCCTCGCAAAAGTAGGAAAAATAATTTGCTAAGGAAAATTCCCGACCTAGGTTTCATTTGTAAACTGCGAGTTTAGGTTTCGCAGTAACATCACCAATTCATTTTTGAGTTCCAAAATGGCAAATCGACGACTTCAGAAATATGTCGACCGAGAAGTGCAATCGAGTCTTCTTCGACGACTGAGCACACACTGGATATTGTTCATGATTGCCAATGTTATGGCGATCACGCTCTGGACCAAATTGATGGATACCCCGACCGAACCTTGGACCGAGACCTTTGCGTTAACTTGGCAGCGCGTCGTTCCATTCCTGCTGGTATCCTTTGCATTGGCCCCCGTCTTTATCTTGGATGCGGTGAAACTTTCCAATCGATTTGCAGGCCCAATCGTCCGTGTACGGCGAGCTCTCGCGCAGATCGCGGATGGTCAAACACCGAAAACCATTGAGTTCCGCCAAGGAGACTTTTGGAAGTCGCTAGCCATCGACTTGAATCGCGCTTTTGCAAAGAAGTTTGCTGCGGACTCGACTTCCGTCAGCGAAAAGCATTAGTCCCATTTCAGCGTTTGCCAGGAGAACATCGTGTCGTCCGTAAAGTATCGTCGATGCAATAGCCAAAATTCAAAGCGAGGTGCGGCGCTGGTTGAGTTTGCCGTTTGCATGCCCGTCATCATGATTTTGATTCTAGGCAGCATGGAAGCCACAAGTGCCATATTTGTAAGGCAGGCACTCACTACGAGCGCCTACGAAGGGATTCGAGAAGCGATCCGAATCGGTGCAACCACTGCTAACGCGACCAACCGTGCCCAAGACGTTCTAACAGCAAGGCAAATACGAGGCTCAACGATTCGATTCACTCCTGCCGACGTTCAGTCTGCGCCCCGCGGCTCATCCCTCGTAGTCGAAGTGAGCGCTCCCTACAAAATCAACAGTCCGTTCTTTGGAAATGTAATTGCAGACCGAATCACCACCGTTCGAACCGTAATGGTCAAGGAATAATTCGGCGCCTGACATGAGACAAATCACTATTATGACGAACACGAAAACCAATTCAAAAATCGGTTCCTTTCATTCCGCTTTCATCAAGACTCGCAAACGCTCACGTCCGCGACAAGGTGCAATGCTTGTTCTGATTTGTGTCATGATCTTCGCCTTTTTGGTTACCGTGGCTTTCTCCGTCGATATTGCCTACATGAACTTGGTAAAGTCCGAACTGAGATCGGCAACCGACGCGGCTGCCAAAGCGGCTGCCGAAACACTTGCAAGAACGCAGGACGTCAATGCTGCCATTGCTCGCGGTAGAGAGATTGCACGCGAGAACATGGTTGCCAACCAGGGGCTTCAATTGCAGGAAAGTGATTTGGTGTTTGGACGATCTCAGGTGGGAAATTCTGGGCGATTTGATTTCACCCCGGGTGGCAGTCCCGCCAATAGTGTTCGCGTCAATGGCCAACGAACGAATAGTTCACTCTCGGGTAACGTTCAATTGTTCTTCGGTCGGATCTTTGGCATGCAGGGTTTCCAACCCGAGGAATTCAGCACGGCGACTTTTATCCAAAGAGATATCGTATTGGTTGTTGACCGCTCTGGATCTATGTTGGACTTCAACAAGTTCAATGAGCTGCGATCGGCGATCGGGATCTTTACGCAGATCTTGGATAGTAGTCCAGTGGAGGAACGCGTTGGGTTGGCATCCTATTCAACCACAGAAACAGAAGATGTTCGACTCACCGAAAATTTAGCGTTGATCAATAATGCCATGGCGGCTATGCCCGTGGCTGGCTTTACGAATATATCGGGCGGAATCGACGCGGGCGGAAAAGTCATGGCGCGCGGACGATCGCGAGACTTTGTAGAGCGAACCATGATCGTGTTGACAGACGGATTGCAGAATCGAGGTCGACCAGCGCGGTTGGCTGCCGCGGAGCAAGCAGCACTGGGCATAACCATCCACGCAATTACGTTCGGCAGCGATGCTGACCGAGCAGCCATGCGGCAAGTCGCCGCCATAGGCAATGGACGGTATTTTCACGCAGACAACGGTGCACAGCTTCGCCAAGTGTTCACGGAGATCGCGTTGACCCTCAGTACCATTATCACGGAGTAGGCCAATGTCCTTAGTGCAACATCTCACCCAATTCCGTACCCGTTGCGCCCGCAGACGACGTGGAGCGGCCATGGTCGAAATGGCGATTACTTCCGGACTTGCTTTCTTTCTCTTCTTTGCGGCTCTTGAGTTTTGTCGTGTCTCCATGATTCGCCACTCCGTGGAGAATGCATTGTACGAAGGAGCAAGGCATGGAATTGTTCCTGGTGCAACGGAAAGTGAAATTCAAAACAAGGCAAGAAGTGTGCTGAACCGAATAGGCGTTTCCGGAGCAACCATTGATGTATCCCCGAGGAAAATCCAGAATTCCACCCCGGAAGTGAGCGTTCGGATTCGTCTTCCGCTGGATCGAGGGCTCTTCGCACCTGCACTTTTCTTCGCAGGAAAATCCCTCGATCGAACTCTCGTCATGCAACGCGAGGGTGCACGCTAGTGCAACAACCGGGAAATGCCTCATCACCAAGGGGCGGTGAAATGCCCCCGAGTTTTACCTCCGGGATATTTACCATGCCGCTAGAAATAGCTTTTTAGCCGCAACGCGCTAGCGCGCGGACTGGAAGGCAAGTCATCACTTGCAAATCCGGCCCTCATGCTAGCGCATTGAGGCTCAAAACTCACAAATCACAGCCTCTTACCGCTTTACCAATTCAAAAATCCCGCATCCGTAGTTGCAACCAAAGTTCAGCGCTACCTCGTTTGGACTTAGCGAGACCTCCTCAAAGAGATCGCCCGCATCGTTGACAAACGAAAAGCTGCGCACGTTGTAGTGTTCGCCGAGAAGGTCCAGCAAATAGCTGACCGAGAAGACTCGATGGGCATTGAATTCGATCCGTTGTGGGCCAATGGGAACTGAAAAATAAAATGTGCCATTGCTTTGAAGCACCTGCGTGATATTGGCTATGGCTTTCTTGTAGCCAAAGTAATCGATCGGATCTCCGTATCTTCCTAGACCAAAGTGTTCGATGGCATGCAATGAAGAAATCGAATCGCAGTAATTTCGCATCTGCTCTTGGAGTTGCATCAGGTCCGCTTGTCGGAAACGAATATTTTTTACGTTGCTTCTTTGCTCGCGGATATCGAGGATTTCTATTTCACGAAATACGGCAACATGGGCTACAAAGCCATCCGTCCGCGATCCGATATCCACGTGCTTTTTCGGATTCGAATGGAAGATCTTTCGGGCTACCAAAAGATCCTGGTGGAAGTAGTGGCCGGACATGGTGCCTGATTCATCATGCCGCTCAAAAGTGATCGGGTTGATAGGACCAAATGGAAACGTTTTGTCCGTGCCCCGTTGCTTCTTTAATCGAAGGAAATCCTGTACAAAGGCGGGGCCGCCATTGAGAACACGCAGAAGTGTCCTAGGTCGAAGCAGGGACAACAAGTTCAATCTTGGTGGACTTGGCATGTCTACTCTTGTTCGGCAAAGCGAAAAACAAAATTGTGCGTTTGCAGTGTATCGATGCCAGTTGCGGCTACCTGCTGCACTTCCTGCAATTGAATACTTCGCGAAGCTCGATTGGCGGTAATTGCTTCATACCCGGCATCAAAAAAAATCTTGAATGTTTCTACCAAGTTTGGATTGATGAGTATACCGTTTGGTTGGTGCTCGTTTACCGAGATTTCAACAAGCCAACTTGGTCTTGGCGTATTCGAAAGCAAATTGCATGCGCTTTGAAGCATGGCCAGTTCCGCACCTTCAATGTCGATTACCACAAGGCAGCTTTTGCCTTGCATGCGATTGCCGAGAACCGTATCGAGTGTTGACATCGGCACGAGAGTTAAATCTTCATCGGACTGGCCCGCCCAACCCTGGATGAGGGAGGCTCCGGTCCCGACTCCAAAGAACTTTGCAATTCCACTGCGGGAACTAAGTGCCAGCGGGAAAACTTCGATGAATTCCTCTGTCCCATTGGAAATGACGTTCTTCATCAGGAATTCGAGATTTCGCGGCATCGGTTCGAATGCAATTACCTGTTTCTTTCGCTGCAAAGCAATGCAACAGTAGTACCCAATGTTAGCCCCAACGTTGATTAAGACGTCGACGTCGCTGAGCAATTCTTCAACGATTCGCGTTTCCTCGGGTTCAAACGTGCCCGCCTGCATGAGTTTGTTTCCAGCAAACCAAAACCCGCCAGAAGTCATGACTGGAGGCCGCTGCATATGCTTGAATTCTCGATACCCTCGATACGCCGCACTCCATCGTGGAAAACGTCGTAGTAACTGACTCAAACCCATTCGCTACATCTCCGTGGTACCGTTCGATAAATAAGTGTCCGGTTTGACCATAGCGAAAGTCGCCAAGACTTTCGGATCTGTGGGCAGCCGAAACTCTTGACGATTTTCGCTACGACAATCATTGATCGAACTGTCCTTGATAAGTACAAACCAGCAATCTACCGACAAAGCCTAGTTGCAGTCGATAGGGGCAATGGATTGGCTGTTTGACAGTTGAGAATTGATCCTAGACAATACAGGTTGTTTTATAGCTATCCCCTCCCCTTCTCATTTGGAGTCACTTCGTGCGAATCCTCTCCTTCGCTTGCGAATCCTTTAAGTTTATTGCGTTTTCGGCTGTTACGGTATTCATTTCTATCTCTTCCGCCCAGGACGAGGGCAAAAAGCCCGAACGGCCAACCGCGTCGGCTATCTTCGGAACGCCAAAAATCGACGGGGAAATCGACGACGCTTGGAAGTCGGTGCCTACCGTCGAAGTAAAAAAACTTGTCAAATCTGAAACAAGCATGCCTGAGGCCGATGTGGCGACAGGCACTGTAAAGCTCATGTGGGACAAAGACTACTTATACGCCCTCTGGCAAGTCAAAGACTCGAAACTTTCCGTAAAGGCTGATAATGCCTACGAACAAGATTCTATCGAGTTGTTTGTCGACGAACTGCATGAACGGGCCGGCGCATACCAGAAAGATGACGCTCAGTATCGTGTCTCCTGCGAAGGTAAGCTTTCCGGGGCAGGCGAAGGATACAAAGAAGAAAACGTCAAAGCGGTGGCAAAGCGAATCGATGGTGGTTATTTGATTGAGATGTCCGTTCGCCTGTCCTTCGCAAAACGTGAAGCAGGTACCAAGATGGGGCTTGAGCTTCAACTAAATGACGACCCAGGGACTGGATCGCGAGGTGGGGTTTCGAAGTGGAATCATGCCGAAAACGATTCGTACGAAAGCACATCGAACTTCGGAATCGTGTTGTTGAAAGCGAAAGCGGAATAGCGTCTGACTCGTGTTGAGCGAGACACTCGCACACAGCATGTGCAGATCATGGGCTGCGCGCACTAGTTTACTGGAAGCAGTCGAATCGGTTGGTCAAGGTGCGATAATACAAAGGGCATGACACTCGTTGCTTTTGGGCGTTTGCTCGTACATTCGACTTGCCACTCAATTGCAATCAAATTGCCATGAACGCTGATTGGGCCACGTGGTAGTTGGAGTTGGAACTTCTTCTCACCGCTATTGGAAGCGGGAGACCAGTCCTCACTAAAAATTGTTTCGGAGTCGTCGGTTCCTTTACCAGACGTTTGCCAAGAGACCACCAGCGTTAACTTGGTAGGCGGCGCGTCAAATTGCCAAACGACCGTTCCATTTAGTAATTGGCCCGGTCGGAAATTGGAATCCTCAAGCTTGATTTGCAGAGTCATTTTGTCGAGTTTAATCGGTGGTTTCGATTTCGTGTGGCGTGGCAGGAATAGTTAAAGATACCAAAATTTTATTTTGTGCGCCCGGAAATGACCGGCCGCGGTACCTATATTAATACTATGCACACCATTCAACCAAGCCCCACATCCTTTTGTCCCTCGTCCAAGGAGAAATGTCTATGTCCTCCATCGGTCTTGCCAAAGTCGCATATGGAACCGGTCTCGGTCTTTGCGCGTTGTTTGCTGCGTCGATCCTATCGAACTTCCTCATCGACAGTCCGCATGACGGAGGAGTCGGCCAGACATTGGCGATTCCCGCAAGCTATGCAGCCGGTCCTGAAACGGAAGAGGTACAAGCCACCAACGGTTAAGTTTCTCCTGGTGTAACCCCTTCGGCTGATCCTATGGTTCGAGCAATACACAGGCATCAGCATCAGCGTCCGCCGGGCGGAATGATGTAGCTTACAGAACTGTAGGTTGAGGGTTACTTGTTGTTTTTCCCAACGAGCTCATCTATCAAATCGTCCAATTCCGAACGTTCAATACCCATTTTCGCGGCGGCCAAAGCAAAGAGTCGTTTTTCCACTTCGCTCAACTTACCGTCTGCCGCCATGATGCGAACCAAATCGGAAAGCATGGCAATTTGCTCTTTCTTTTCAACTGGCAGCTTCAAGGACGCTTCGTCGCTCAACGCATAGGCAACCGCTTTTCCCAAATCAGCTTCGTCGAGCCCCATTTCGCCGCATCGATCTACCAACAATGCGATCTCGCGTTCGGACAAATTTCCGTCGGAGGACGCCATAATGACGAGATTCTTTAGGTGGTCCAAATGTTGCATATTGAGTCATTGCCTTTGTTCAGGTGAAAACCAACTTCATCATAGTCCGATAGTCATCGGGCTGTTGGCTCTCAATCTAGAAAGTTGCAACAGTTTCCTCAGTGGTGCTTTGAATTGATGCCTCAATGACTCTGCTCGGGCTAGGAATCGATTTTCTGTTCGGCAATGGTACACGTCTAGAAACGAGAGTGACTAAAATCCCATCTTGCACCTTGTCCCCGTTTTGGTTGAATAGTTGCCGATACCAATGAACCTCGCCATGTCGCCTCCCTCGCGGCTTCAAATCGATGACTTCCGTAACGGCTCGCACCACATCGCCAACAAAAACCGGCTTCGTAAAACTCCAACTCCGGATATCGACAAGCGCCGCCGTCAGGACCGCTGGGGCTTTCGAACTAAGCCCTGCGAGTATGGAAAGACCAAGCAATCCGTGAGCTACCGGTTTGCCGAACGGACCATTCGCTGCAAATTGAGGATCCGTATGGAGAGGATCGTGATCACCCGTTAAATTTGCAAAAGACTGCAAATCGGCAGCTATTACAGTTCGTTCTGTACTGGTCCATTTATCACCAACATTGAGTTGCTCAAAAGTAAGCGGTTCGTTCGTAACCATTAAGCGTTCACCTCCATTCAATTGGCCTTGAAGACCCCTCTAAGTGAGGTCTCATTTGCAACGCCTCCGAGATTCTCAGTTGGTCGAGTGTTTGTTGCAACCCCGAATACCGGCAATCGAATACACGATGAAATAAAATTTCAAACGAAATCTCGATAATTGCTCCATTTGCATCAGATTACCCAGAATGCCTATATTGACTAAACGCGAAAAAGTACTACGACAACGGGTGACGCGAACAGACACTCTGATTTTGATAACCCGACGCGCGAGCGAGGGATTGCAGACGGCCCCTCGCTGACGCTTCGGGTTATCAAACTGCCGCTATCAAGAACTAACGAGCGAAGGGCCTCGCTCGTCCACAAAAAATCTCCCCCTCAACCGTCGACGCTGTCAATCGCCGTCGGACGGAGGTGGTGAAAACTTTGGCGCCGTCGACTCCACCGGTTCAGGCTCATCCGGCTTGTCGAATCTAAGCGATTTTGGCTCGTAAGTCTCTACGGCTTGAAACTCGCGTTTAAACTCGTCCACGCTCCGTTTCAGCCCACGATAAGTACCGCCCAGATTTCGCGCAACTTCCGGCAGTTTCGCACCGAATAGCATCAGTGCCACGACACCGAACAATACCATTTCAAAGGTACCGATTCCACTTAGCATATCTCGATAGACCCACGATTCGAGAACTGTTTCATTGAATTCACCGACAGAGCAAAAACACTAGCTCTTGCTGGGAGGATCCGTAGACGGGTCTGCATCTTCGTCACGCATACCCTTTTTGAACTCGGTCGCGCTACGGCCAAGGTTTCGCATCAAAGATGGTAGGCGCGCACTCCCAAAAAGGAGCATGGCGATAACCAAAAATATCAATAACTCATAACCGCCAAGGCCGAACATAGGTGGGGTCCAATAAGCAAGGGGAGGTGGGTTGTTCGAACGAAGAGCTAATTCTTCGTCCATTTCATTCTATTGGCCATAGCCAGCGTGTCAAACGACGACCAACCCTTTGTCCAAGTTAAAAACCAGGCTTGGCAGTACCAATGATAACCCACTGGAGCAGAATTGTGAGAATTCGGTGCAATTCTGGATTCTAACGAATTCAGCCGCGAAAGCCTTTCAACCTTGGTCACTTCACCAAAAACTACGATTTTTGCCCTTGGCTGCGAGCATTTATCACTTCCCAAACGATTGGAATCACACTGACGGCGACAATGCCTATCGTAACGAGGAAAAAATTCTCTTTGACCCACTCTAGATTCCCAAACCAATATCCTGCCGCCAGAAACAACGTGACCCACAAACTTCCTCCGACGACGTTATAAAACCAAAATCGACCAAAGTGCATTCGGCCAATTCCAGCTACGAACGGCGCAAAAGTTCGAATAATGGGCACAAATCGAGCGAGGATAATTGTCTTTGCACCATACGTCTCGTAAAAATGCTGAGCCCTCATTAAGTGATTCTTGTTCAGCCATCGCGACGATTCGCTTCGGAATACCCGAGGCCCGATTTTTGCCCCGATCCAATAGTTAATTGCATCGCCACCTATCGCCGCCACAATCAACAGCGGGATCATGATCGGTAAACCAAGTTGCGCATCGTTGCTGGCACATAAGGCACCCACCGCAAACAAAAGCGAATCGCCAGGTAAAAAGGGCATCACCACCAACCCGGTTTCGCAGAAAATAATGGCGAACAAGACAGCATAAACCCACTCAGGACCGATGATCGCAACCAGCTCGTTTAGGTGCCGGTCGAGATGCAAAACCCAACTTAAAATGTCATTCAATTTCATAAACTCAACTCGGTGCGCTCCTGGCGAGCTACATGTTAGGAATTGTGTGTCAGAGACCACTATGCGCGGTCATCCGACATCAAACGCCGATGTTCCGCAAAGAATCCATCGAATCGCTAAACGCAAAGCCCACCTAGTCAGCGAATTCACTACAAACGGAATGTCTCTAGGCGAGGGGCTGTTTAAAATCTACCTTTTAATTGGGTGGCACGCCCCTGAGGTACGGGGTGGCACACCCCTGAGGTACGAAGGGCGTGGTGAGTTGCTAAAAATATCTCCCACAGTTCCCGCGCCCATCGCTAATCGCCTTATCAGTTCAGTCGGCATGTAAAGATCCGGATCTGACGTTGACCATCGCCCAGATCAACAAACGACGAAGTGCACAGCCAACCTGCCGCCAGGATCCACTTCTCAAAACGATCCCCGGTATGACGCTGCGGTTCGCTCAAATAAACCACTCCACCTTCCGCCAAATGGCGTCTCAAACAAGGTTCCAGAATCGGGAATAAATTGGAATCGTATACCACATCGGAACCGATGATCATCGGAAACGGTTGTAGCTGAGTATTCCTGTCCCGCCAATCCAACAGCCTCACCTGCACGTTTTCGGAAACTTGCCTCGCGTTAAATTTGCACACCATCAAGGCAGTCGGCACCGCATCGGTAATTAAGACCTCCGCCCCTCGAATACCTGCGGATATGCCGGCACGGCCACTGCCGCCCCCTAGCTCCAATATCCGAATCCCATTCAAGCACGGGAGTGTTCCAAGGAATTGGTCTAGTCCTTGCGCCGCTCGCCAAGAAGCTGCCCAAAATGGATCCAACTCCACTGCCCCTCCCCGACTCTTGGAAAGGGCATTCAAAAGCAACGACTCGGGATCGATGACCCGGGTCCATGGGTATTCCCGTCCCGCGATGGTGGTCGACGTATGCTCGATCGGCACTTGCTGTTGAATCCTAGCCAGCAACCTTGATTCGCTGGCGGATCGGCAGGATGATTGTCTTTGCACAAGTCTACCTTGTCTCTTCCATTTCCCGAATGTAGGCCCGCAGCCTTGCTAGCTCATCTTCGGTTCCTTTGAGCTTGAGCATGTTGGCAACCCGCTTTTGAAGCTCATGCGAATTGACCGGCTTGGACAAGAAGTCGTCCGTGCCCGCAGCGACCGCCCTTTCGATATCGCCCAGCTCGCTCAGAGCGGTCACCATCAAAATCATGATTCGAGAACGTATTGGATCGGCCTTAAGCTTGCGGCAGACTTCAAAACCATTCAGCTTCGGCATCATGACATCTAACAGAATCAGATCCGGATGAAACGACTCGACTTTGTTGAGCGTATCTTGGCCATCAACGGCCATCTCCGTATCGCAATCAATCTTGGCAAGCAAGGCTTCGAGCAGCTCTCGATTCTGTGCGTTGTCGTCCGCGATGAGTATTCGTGGTGTGGTCATGAGTTATGTCTGCACAAGAGTTAAACGGCGATGGCCAAACCTGCCGCAGGGACAGGGAAGTGATTGGTCATTTGCTTGACTTCCGAGCGTATTTGCTCCAACACAGCCTCGTTGTCGTGTGACTTCAGCGCCGTCGCAATCCAAGCCCCAATCGTCTTAAACTCATCGACTCCCATCCCTCGAGTCGTCAAGGCTGGAGAACCGATACGAATCCCGCTTGGATCCATCGGCTTACGAGTATCGAACGGAATCATGTTCATGTTGACTGTTATCCCGCATTGATCGAGAGCCTTTTCGGCTATCTTGCCGCCAATTCCGAAGCTAGTTACGTCCACCAACACGAGGTGGTTGTCTGTCCCGCCACTAATCAACCTCAAGCCGTGTGACATCAGGGAATCGGCCAGCGATCTCGAATTATCGATTACCTGCCTGCCGTACTCTTTAAAACTTGGTAGCAATGCCTCGGCAAAGCAGACCGCCTTGCCAGCTACGACGTGCATCAGTGGACCACCCTGAATTCCTGGAAACACAGCACTATTGATCGGTTTTGCGTATTCGCTTTTGCAAAGGATCAATCCACTTCTAGGGCCTCTCAAAGTCTTGTGGGTCGTCGTCGTTACATAATCGGCATACGGAACCGGCGAGTTGTGAACTCCCGCAGCCACTAAGCCCGCATAGTGTGCCATATCGACCATCAACCTCGCGCCGACTTCTTTTGCAATCTCCGCAAATCGATCATGGAAGATCTCTCGAGGATAAGCGCTTGCCCCAGCCACGATCAGCTTCGGCTTTTGTTCTCTCGCAAGTTTGGCTACTTGATCGAAATCAATTCGATGGTTGACCGGATCAACGCCATAGGAATGAAATTTGTAGAGCTTGCCACTGATGTTCAGTTTCATTCCATGCGTCAAGTGCCCGCCCTGTGCCAAGTCCAATCCTAGGACGGTATCGCCCGGTTCCAGAGCCGACAAATAGACGGCCATGTTGGCTTGTGAGCCCGAGTGAGGCTGCACGTTGGCGTGCTCGGCTCCGAATAGCTCCTTCGCTCGATCGATAGCCAATTGCTCGACAACATCCACAAACTCACAGCCACCGTAGTATCTCTTGCCTGGATAGCCCTCGGCGTACTTATTGGTGAGGACACTCCCAACGGCCTGCATAATGGCCAGACTGGTGTAATTCTCACTTGCGATCATTTCAAGCCCCTCCTGCTGGCGAAGTGCTTCCGATTCGATGGCGGCCCAAACGGCGGGATCCTGAGACTGGAGAATGCTCATAAGTCAAATTAATGGTTCGGGGAATGGGACGCTGCAAGGCGTTTTGCTTTACTATAGATTCTCAGCTAGGTCTTGGGCGGCGTCAATCTAAGTTGGACAGGTTGAAAGATTGGGTAAATCACGGGCGATTTAGCTCGATCGCTTGGATCGTCCGCGTCGATCGTACCCGCCATGCAGGCGTTTGGCAAAATGGGCTTGCACCGACGCATCCGGTAAGTCAGAGCCTTACCCAAAAATGTGCTGTGTAACTTTAAGTCTCAGAATCACCCCAGCATAAAAAATTTCCAATCCTATTCGCAATCACCCCCCGAAAATAAGTGGTGTCCCCGATTGTTAACCCTCGATTGTTAACCCCCGATTGTTAACCAAAGTTAGTTAATTAACCAGGCATACTTTTGCGAAGCAAAAGGCGACAATAACCGTTCGCAACGGTTAGAATCAGTCGCATCAATTCACATCAATTCGCTTTTTTTTCCAAAAGAGCTGCATCCCCTTGATGCCTATCACGAGCGATCGCAAAACAAAGATAGGAAGCCCCTGAAATGTTCAATCCCGCATGTAGGTTATTGATTCTATTTGCGCGCTTCTGGCGAATTCGGGTTGCAGTCGTAGCAGCCTTGTTATTCATGGCACACACACCGGTGTCCGGCCGTTGGTGGGTGATGACCAGACGTCACTCAGCATTGCCAAGGAATCATTCGAGCGTGAGCGCGATGATGAGCATCGTCGGAGAATACGCCTCGTATGGTCCAATGAAAAAGAAGAGCGGCTGCCGACTTCCTTTGAAGCTGTTTTCATGAATGTTGGTTACGGTGGAGATACTTTTTTGCTGATGCAGTGTTCGAACGCAACTGCCAAAGTAAGTATTGCCTTCCCTTGGTTGACTCGATACGATGACGGCGACTTAGACGCAAAAATAACGGAAATAGCCGCCCCTGCTGGAAATCCCTAAAGCCACCTGGCTGTTCCACCACAAACATCGGCAAGTGGAAACTTCTAG
>JAYTVM010000553.1:0-10576 GCA_043743995.1 Pirellula sp.
GAGACAAGCCCGATCACTTTCCGACGAAGGGGACTTTTTCGGTCTGCGTCCCTATCGCCCTGGAGATAGCCCACGCTGGATTCACTGGCGAAGCTCCGCTCGACGAGATGAATTGATGGTGAAGCAATTCCAACAAGCGGATAGCCGTGAACTCATCGTCCTCCTGGACTTATTCCCGGATTCCAATCAGCCTCCAAATCATCGTGAAACCCAGGAAAAGTCTGCAGAATTGGCTGTCGAATTTGTAGCAACACTCGTCAACCACATCGCTTTGACGAACTTTGGAATCATTTCTGTTGCAATCGCTGATTCGCAACCGACAATCGCCAGCCGAATTCAATCCCGATCGCAGAGTTCCGGACTGCTTGACCGGCTGGCAATCGCTCATTGCGACGAAGACGACAAAATCGAGACCGCTTTAGGCATGCTTGAACGCGAGTTCCGTCGCGTTGAAAATCTACTGGTAGTCAGCACGCGATCAAGGGATTCCCATCAGTCACACGACCCTGCGAACGCGGCCATCGTTTTTTGGCGGTCGATGACTTGGCTCGATGTTGGTGCTGGCGACATCACAAAGTACTTTGCTCCCTCGGAATAGCGGTTAAACCATGTTGTCACTTGTCGTTAGAACGCTTTTGCATTTCCGAGGATTGCTTGTTCCGGTCGCGATGGGGGTGGCCGTGGCCACCGCGGTCATCGTCGGCGCCCTGGTCGTGGGGGATAGCATGCGAGGTTCGTTGCGCTTCATCGCAATGGATCGAATTGGTTCGATCGAATCGGTTTTGGTAGCCCCGAGATGGTTCGACGAGGCCCTTGCAAAAAACCTATCGAGCAACGACGCACAACTCGGCGCGATCCAAAGCTTGATTTTAATACAGCAAGCCATCGCCGAAAGAGAATCCCATCGTGCAAGCGAAATGGCGCTGCTAGGCGTCGATCCCGATTTTTGGAAACTCGGGACAATCCAACCAAAACGATTCCCCGACGACGAAGAAGTGATTCTCAATCAATCGCTGGCAGACAAACTTCACGCTCAAGTTGGAGACTTGATTACGCTTCGTGTCACAAGCCAAGCGGTCGTGCCCGCGGACAGTCCACTTGGAAAACGAGATATAGATCGCATGGTATTGCCTCGATGGAAGGTCATTGAAATCCTTCCGGACCTGAGCGTTTCGCGATTTTCATTGCGATCCGACCAAAGGCCGATCATGAACGCTTTCGCAGGCAAGCGATGGCTCCAAAAGGCGTTGGAGATCGACGCCAAGGTCAATGCAATCTTCGTGGCCCGATCCACTAAGAACACTCAAAACAATACTTCGGCGGTCGATGCGATGTTGCTCGAGAAGCTGTCCCCTGCCTTGTCCGATTTGGGGCTGCGTTGGCAACACGTCGAACGGTCGTTCCCTGATCTCGCGATAGGCGAGTCGGCCGATAACAATTCCAGTCCCGTCCAAGTTTTGGATTACCTCCATCTCACCACGGACCAAATGTTGATGACGGATGGCCTTTCGAGGGAAATTCTCAATGGCACGAGAGCCAATAGCCCGGCCAGCGTACTGACTTATCTCGCCAACGGTATTCAGGTCAAAAAAGAAGGAAATGCCGTTGGCCGAAACGTCCCTTACTCCACTATCAGCGCCGTGGACTGGTCCGTTTTAGCATCCATGCTGGGACCGAAAGAAAATCCCCCGCCAGTTCCTTCGAACGACGATTGGGTCGTGGTGACGAGTTGGCTGGCCAAGGAGCTATCGATCGAAGTAGGCGATACCCTCCAAATCGAGTACTTTCTACCCGAAACGGTCGACGGTGAGGAAGTCGAAAAGAGCTTTGACGCGACAGTGGTTGCGATCGCACCGCTTACGCAACCCAAAGAAGCATACAACCGAAAGCGTGCTGCAAAATTCTCGGAGTTGCCGACGCCATTCAATGATCCGGCTTGGACACCGGTCGTTCCAGGAATTACCGATCAAGAATCGATCAGTAAATGGGATACGCCTTTTCCATTGACTCGAAAAATCGAAAAGGTTGACGACCAGTACTGGAGCGACCATCGCTTAACGCCCAAAGTCTATATATCTAACTCGCGGGGACTCAAGGTTTTCGGCTCGCGGTTTGGCAACGTCAGCAGTGTTCGGTTTGACAACTTGAAGCCAGTCGATGCAACTGCACTTGAAAAGCAGATTACCGAAATAGCCAGAACGAAGATGACCAACTTGGGCTGGCGCGAGATTCCACTCAGGCGGCAGCAATTGATGGCTTCCAGTGGAACTACTCCATTCGATGCACTTTTTATGTCGCTTAGTTTTTTTGTAATTGTAGCGGCTCTTTTGCTGGTTGCACTTCTGCTCCGGCTAGCTATTGAACAACGAGCCGACCATTGGGGGTTGTTGTTGGCATCCGGTTGGACACGGGGGGCCGTAACGCGTTTACTGCTACTCGAGGGGGCAGTTGTCTGTACGATCGGTGCAACGCTTGGTATCCCGCTCGGACTCGGTTACGCATACGCCATGATCACGGGCCTTCATACGTGGTGGGTGGGTGCCATCACGGTCTCCTTCCTGGACTATCACGTTAGGCCAATCAGTCTTGTACTGGGTTGGACCCTGAGTTGGCTTGCAGCCCTGGCTACCATTTTGATTTCGACGCGACAGCTTAAATCGATACCGATTGCAAGACTCTTGAAGCAGCAAATGGAAGCGAACATCGTCGTTCCGCAATCGGTAAAGAGTAAGCGACCGTACTTGGCTATCGGATGTGTACTTAGTGCGATCGCGATCCTCGTTTTGGGCCAATTCCTGCAAGGCCAAGCCCAAGCGGGAGCGTTTGTCGGTGCAGGCATGTTATTCTTGATTGGCGGACTGTCGTATACATTGGTCAGGCTAAAGAGCGTAACGCCAAATCGCTTCGCTAGTTCTTCCGAATCTGCTTCGATGATGAGCGCCTCGTCGCTTGCCAGTAGCAATGCAAAGCGAGCACCCATGCGAAGCATATTAGCGATTGGGTTGGTTGCAATCGCTTCTTTCCTAATCTTATCGATGAGTCTATTTCAAGCGTCTCCGAACGAAGCGGGTACTGGCAGGTTTGCTTTCATCGGCAAGAGCTCCCAAGCGATCCACTACGACCTTGGCAATGCCGCGCGACAACGCGAGATCTTGGGAGCCAAGGCAGCGTCTCTGAGTTCTTTCGATTTTGTTCCACTCCGGGTACGCGGAGGAGACGATGCAAGCTGCAACAATCTATATCAAGCTAGCGAGCCACAGGTTTTGGGGATTTCTACGCGCATGGAAACCATTGATCGCAAATTGGACGGACGCTCTGCATTTGCTTGGTTTGCGACCGAGAATTCAAAAGACTCGACTCCCTGGCAGCGATTGGATCAAGACGCCGATGGCACCTTAGAATCGCCTGTGCCTGTGGTCTTAGATCAAAATACGGCACTATGGGCATTGCATTTGGGCGGCTATGTCGGGGAGAATTTTTCGTATACGTTCGACGAACGGCAGATTCACTTTCGTACGGTCGGTGTTTTGCAAAATACCATTCTGCAGGGTAGCCTTCTGGTCGGGGAATCGAATTTCGAAAGTTTGTTTCCAAGTGTCACCGGCTACCGAGTGTTTTTAATCAAATCCAAAGAAGAGCAGGCGTCCAATGCACAGTCGTCGATGGCTGAGCAAGCCAGAACGATATTGGAGGATGGGTGGTCGGATTCTGGTTTGAGTCTAGCATCAAGCGATTCGGTGCTGAAGCAGTTGTTGGCTGTACAAAACACGTATTTAGGCGCGTTTCAAGTATTAGGTGCATTGGGGCTTTTGTTAGGTACCATTGGGCTTGGCGTCTCGCAATTGCGGAGTGCGATGGAACGCCGTGGGGAACTGGCAGCCATGCGAGCCATTGGCTTTACCAAGTCGCGACTGGTTTGGTTATTGACATTGGAGAATGGCTGGCAGTTGATGCGAGGAATCGGAATAGGGGTGGGGTCAGCAGGGCTGGCAACACTCCCCGCCCTTGTCAGCGGACAGCCGTTTAGCGGATTGGCTTGGCCAGGTCTGATGATGTGCTTAGTCATCTTATCTGGTTTGTTGTGCAGTGTTTTGGCTGCATGGGGCGCGATGCAGTGGCCGTTGCTCAAAGCGTTGAGATCTGATAGATAGCCTGGCTGTCTGCTACCGTTCCATTATTTGTTTAACAGTCAGCCGAAGGCGTACTCGCTACCACTAGGCAGAGCCTGGGCTGTGCGACAAATAGCAGATCGCAAGAATTATGTTTATGTGCTTTTTGCTCCGCGTTGGCCTTAATGCATGCGAAACGATGAGTAGATTGAATTGTGAGCGACGTTGCGTTTTTGCGTTTTTAGCCCAACGGGCTTAAACATAGCAGCCCAGGGCAAAGCGAAGCGCCGCCCTGGGTACGCAACCGCGCGCAACGCCCATTGCCCTGAAGGGGCAGAACAGACGGTTCCGATACATACGACCGATCCCAACGAGTTTTGCCTCTTCACGGCAATCTCGCGTTGGCGGACACCGTACCCGGGGCGGCGCTGGGCTCTGCCCTGGGCTAGATTTTTGCTGCCCCATTCGGGGCGAATCGCAAAAGGCCAACGGATTTCAGAAACGAAAAGTCAAGAAAACGAATTGTTAAAAAATAGTCCAACTTGCCTTTGTCGCACAGCCCAGGGTACGCCTACGGCTAACCGTTAAACGCCGTTAAACGAACCTGGGCTTATTCCACCAAGACACTTGCAACGTCTAGCTTCTTCATCAATTTGTAAACTGGAAACGTCATGCCCTCCTCAAGTTGCGCATCAAAAAAATTCCATGTGACGAGACCGTCCTCGCTTTCCGGTTCCAAAAGATAGCAGACGAGTGCACCGAGCGGCTGCGCGGTACGAACAAGAATGGTTCCTCGCGGAAACGTGACTTCCGTACGGCTGTATTCACCGGTCAACTTTGTTTCAAAATGCCCCTGAAACTTTCGCTTGGATTTTGTGACTCCGGTAATCTTCAGACATTCGACCTCCGTCGTTAACTCAGACGTCAACTCCTCGACTGCAATCCCATGTTGAAGACATTTTTGAACGACGCCTTCTTCATTGGCAAAAAGATACGCTCGAGGGGCCTTGACGTTTCGGGTTGCGGCATACATCCCAAAATCATCCATTGTTACAGGTGTCACCTTGTCCTCGACCATGGCCGTCATCTCCTTTCCGGAACGAGGGTTGACTATTTTCTCGACTTCGCCGACGAGGATGTCGATTGGCTTCGACAAAGGAATAGGTTGGAAAGCCACGCCGATTTCGACCGGTTCGTTGCCTGAAAACTTACGAACCGTTTCGGCGTCCGCAGTCTTGGTCAGCTCGACGATAAGCGATGAATGTCCCGCACAGAAATCTAAAATTTCTTCTACGAATCGCTCGGTAACCTCAACGCGACGTTGAAACGGTAAGTAGCTGTAGGCTTCCGAAAGAATCGTCATGCGATTTCGAAGTCCACCATAGTTTTGACCAATTCGAGGCTGATGGGTGAAGGCCTCCCAGGTCGTTTTCTCGCCGGCCTTGGGTTTATTCGAAAAGCCAGTAAAGTTGCCATAATAATACGTTCGAAGCTTGTGGTCCTTTAGCATTGCATCCGCAATGACAGGCATCATCTGCTCCCGTTGAAAACTGAGGATCTGCTTGTCCGTGTTGGGGTTGAGCGGGTGCGAGTAGGTCAGATGATAAGCGTGATAGGAACCGTTGGTCGTATGCAAATCGACCGTTAGATGGGGATTCCAACGATTGTAAAGTCGGACGAGCGATCGGACCTCTGGTGATTCCAGTTTGATGAAATCACGATTTAGATCAAAGTCCTGTGCGTTGGGGCGGACTCCAACGCCCCCGATGGGTCCAAACTGTTCGGAACGATTCAGCACGTTTATTTTTTCGTTGCCATCCGCATTGAAGATGGGTGCAATTAGTATTGTCAGTTTTGAAAGAACGGGCTTCAAATCGCCCAGCAAAATCCGCCGGGCCAGATGCTGAACAGCTTCTTTTCCTTCGACCTCCCCAGCATGGATGTTGGCCATGACGAAAACAATCGGTTTTCCTGATTGGCTTGCCTCGCGAGGCGTCGATAGGGGTGGATCGGAGAGGATTACCAGAGGTAGACATCGACCTTCTTGAGAGAGACCAAAGGTTTCCAACCGCACAAGCGGACTTCGTTTCTGCAATTCCGAGAAAAACTGGAGGACATCAGCGTAACGACTTGTTTCTTCGAACCGGCTGGTTTCGGCATGGGATTGCAGGTCGACTGCTTCCTGTGCAACAGCGTTGTACACAGATAGAAAAAGGAATATGGGGGCAAAACACGATGGAATGCGTGGCATGGATAGCAGGCCTTAGGCCAATAGAGGATCGATAATAGGGCCATGAACGACTGTCCGGCGAGCCCTATTGTATCCGTATCGACCCTCGATAGTGGGCCAATACGGGGTATCCAAGGTGTTTGAAATTCGCACCGGCTTTCCGTTTTGGACAGTTCTCGAATTGCAAAATCCAAATCCATATCATGATTCGCCAATCCCATCGGAGCTTTTCGCTGTGTATAATCTGTGGAACGTTCCGGACTGGTTTTTTTTCCCCTCTCCTGTAGCGAAGTGGGCGAACGTGAAAAACAATGGACGAAACGATTTTAGTATTTCAGGACGTTGACTTCGGACGTGCTTCCGAAGCGATGGTGATTCCTCCACAGCCCTGACTCTCCAAGGAGAATTCCGAATGATTTTACATCGACGCGTTTGCTTAGCTAGAAACGTTTACCTTGGTTTCCTGTTGGCTTTTTTGATGGGGCCGATGATCGGAACCCTTTGCGCCGACGAACCCGCTGAATGGATCTGGCATGACCGTTGGGTCACGAGTCTTGCGAAAGGAAGCGAGGGGAGCCTATATGCGTCACTTGCAACAGGAATGCCCTATCGAGAAGGAGCGGTCGTAAAGTTCTCAGGTGAAAACCCAGATGATGCCAAGGAGTTGTATCGGCAACCGGCAGCCGTTTGGGCCGTGGCAACGAGTCCCGATAAATCGATTCTCGCTTCCTCGGACTTCCAAGGAAGCCTAGCGGTCACACCGGTCGCAGGGGGCGAGACCAAACACTTTGACAAGGCGTTTGCGAAATGGACTCGAGCCATCGCGTTTGCGGCGGACTCAAAACACTTGGCCGCTGGCAATGAAGCAGGTACCCTCTTCGCTTGGTCGGTCAGCGAAGGAAAAGCGATTGGAAGCCGTGACTTGGGTGCTGGTCAAATCATGTCGATGGCCTTCAGCCCGTCGGGCGACACACTCGCGGTTGCGACCGGTTCTGGAAAACTTCTGCTCGTTAAGTGGCCGTCGCTAGAAGCAATCAAAGAAGTCGCTGTTGGAAACCAACCGTTGTGGTCCATTGTTTACGGTAGCAACAATTTGTTATGGGTGGGTAGTGCAGATGGCTCGGTTCGTCGCATTTCCACGGAAGGGGGCGATCCAGTTGAAATCGCCAAACTGAATGATTGGGTCTCTTCGCTTTCGGCCCTGCCTGGTGGCGGCTTAGTGGCGGTGTCAATGCGAGGACAAGTGAAGCGGTCGTCAGAAGCGGACCCGAAGACATTATCAGACTGGGCCGAAGGCCCGAAAGGAATGTGGGGAGTGCTTGCCATCAATAGTGATCGCATCGTCGTCGCGACGCGGAAACTGGGTCCGACCATCTTGCAAAGCGTAGGTCAAATGCAGTACGTGGCGAAAGACGCCGAGACCAAGAAGGCCGATCGCAAGGCTGCGGCTGAAAAGGCTGCGGCTGCGAAGGCAGCTGCCGAGAAGGCCGAAGCGGAAAAGATGGCGGCGGAGAAACTCGCTGCCGAAAGATCCGAAGCGGAAAAGAAGGCGGAAGCGGAAAAGAAGGCGGAAGCGGAAAAGAAAGCCGCTGCCGAGAAGGCCGCTGCGGATAAAGCGGCCGCGGATAAAGCGGCTGCCGATAAAGCTGCGGCGGATAAGGCTGCTGCGGATAAGCCAAAGGAAGAGCCTAAGTAGTGTTGCGTTTCCAAGCCTTGCTCGAAAGAATGTCGCCTTTTGCTCTGCAAAAGTGCGTTAACGAGGCGCACTTTCGCAGAGCGAAAGCCGACAATACCATGCTTACTTTGCGTTTCGTTCCGTTCGTTGTATCACTGTGCTTTCCGAGTTTCTTGCTGGCTGCCGATCCTTGGCTAACGATCGAAGGCAAAGAGGGTTTAGGCAAAGGGCAACATATCGTTTTCGTCACCGGAGAGGAGTACTACCGTTCCGAAGAAGGAATGTGCATGTTTGCCAAAATCCTTTCCCAACATCATGGATTCAAGTGCACCGTTCTTTTTGCCATCGACCCAACCACTGGAACGATTAACGCCAATCGAAACGACAACATTCCTGGATTGTCCGCACTACGGGAAGCTGACTTGATGGTGTTATTCGCTCGATTTCGCCAGTTGCCCGATTCCGAAATGCGTTTCATCGTGGACTACGTCAATGCCGGTAAGCCAGTTTTGGGGATTCGCAATTCGACCCACGCTTTTCGATTTCCACCGAACAGTTCCAGTCCCTACAAAACATGGGACTTCCAAAGCAAAGAATGGCCTGGAGGATTTGGTCAGCAGATTCTCGGCGACACTTGGATTGCTCACTTTGGGAAATTTCAAAAGGAAGCTACCCTCGCTCACGTCAACGCTCAACAACGCAATAATCCCGTGCTCCGCGGTGTTGCCGATACCATCTTTTGTCACACCGATGTGAATTCGGTGGAACGGCTTACTTCGAACGAGATCGTGCTATTTAGCGGTCAAGTCCTTTTGGGCCTGAATGCCACCGACCCACCAGTCACCGACCGGCGTAAAGACATTCGGATGCCATTTGCGTGGTTCAAGACATACACAGCCCCATCGGGCAAAAAGGGAAGGTCATTTACGACGACAGCCGGGGCTTCGCTCGACTGGCTCAGCCAGGATCTTCGTCGGCTCATGGTGAACGCTATCTTAGATTTAACTGGCCATACCCAAGAGATTCCGGAAAAGACTAAGGTCGATTTTGTGGATGAATATGAACCCAATCCGACGGGAGCACTTTCCAACGAAGAATGGACCGCAGCCAAACGGACGCCGCAGAGTTTCGGAATCAAAATCAAATAGCAGTGTATGAATTATGCGTTGATGCGAATTTTTCGCAAACTGCTATTTGTCGCACAGCCATTACGCAGCCTAAGGCATCCGGATCACCCTCATGAATGCAATTGTACTCCTTCTAATAAGTCTGTCCTGCTGCTCCGTTTTTGCAAATGAGCCGCTGCTGGAAAAAACCGAAGTCTTTCCCGCAGGCATGAATGGCGTAACGCTTTATCGAATCCCAGGTGTGGTTGTTACAACAAAAGGGACCGTGCTTGCGTATTGCGAAGCTCGTACCAACTCTCGCAGTGATTGGGGCGAAATCGAAGTGCATCTGCGCCGATCAACGGACAGTGGCAAGACTTGGAACGAGCCAAAACAGATCGCGCACTTGGCGGATCGCATCGAAGGGAACCCAACCAAGAAAGTCGACGGATCGAAAGAACAAACCGTCAACAATCCAGTTGCGATCGTTGATCGAACGACCGGTGCCGTCGAGTTTTTGTACTGTATCAACTACGCTCAATGCTTCTCGATGCACAGCGAAGATGATGGCCTGACCTGGAGCAAACCGGTTGAGATCACGAAGACTTTCGAACCATTTCGCAAAGACTATGACTGGAGAGTCATTGCTACCGGACCGGGGCATGGTGTTCAGCTCTCGAGCGGGCGACTCGTTGTTCCAATCTGGCTGGCCTATGGAAAAACCGGCGAACATAAGCCATCTGCTTCCGCAACCATCTTTAGTGACGACCACGGCAGAACCTGGAAGGCAGGAGAAATCGCAGTTCCCGACCAAGGGGAATTTGGTGATCCGAACGAGACGATGATCGCCACACTATCAGATGGTCGAGTCATGCTGGTCACCCGCAGCGTCTCAAAGCCAAATCGAAAACTCATCACCATGAGTCGAGATGGTGCTGCCAACTGGAGCACGCCGAAGTTTCATGAACAACTATGGGAACCGATCTGCATGGCCAGTATTGTCTCGCATCCCTCTATGCCGTCAACATTGATCTTTTCGAATCCACACAGTCTCGGGCGAGACAAAGATGGACTGGAGATTCCGGCTGGTCGGGGCAAACGCGAAAACCTCTCGATCAAACTGAGTCGAGACGACGGCAAGACCTGGCCGATCAACAAGACACTTGAACCTGGCCCAAGCGCTTACTCCGATCTCGCAGTCCTGCCGGACGGCACTGTGCTATGTCTGTACGAAGGCGAAAAGGCAATCCTCGCCGCACGTTTCAACCTGGATTGGATTTTGGCACCTTGAATGGCAAGTTACTTGTGAGCGGCTAGCCGCCGGTGTTTCTAGGAACCGGCCTAGCGCGCCTAGCGCCCAATGGCACTCACTTTGCAAATTTGAGCCTCAATGCGCTAGCGTGAGGGCCGGATTTGCGAGTGATTACTAGCCCAACAGCCCGCACGCTAACGCGTT
>JAYTVM010000554.1:0-3096 GCA_043743995.1 Pirellula sp.
ACTCACTTTGAACCGCAACGCGCTAGCGTGCGGGCTGCACGGCTAGTAATCACTTGCAAATCCGGCCCTCACGCTAGCGCATTGAGGCTCAAAATTTGCAAAGTGAGTGCCATTGGGCAAAGCCAAGGGGAACGGATCGATTCGCGAGCGCAGCCGCTAGTACGCCAAAACAAGGTTAGTGGGGGACGAGCCCCCGACCAACCTGAAAAGCCAACCCCGACCAACTTGAAATGGCCAGGTCGCCGAACGGGACAAAACTTGTGTCAACGTTCACGGAACGACCAGTAAGATCCCTACAATCCGCAGGGGCGTATTGCAAATTGATTACCGAGTGAGCCGTGTCAACGGCATTAACTCTTGGTGCCGATTAGCGTGCTAAGAGAATTCAACCTCACGATTGCGTTTCTCCATTTCTCCTTCGATTTGAATTGTTTCATGACTAACCTGCTGGCCGCTATTATTCAGGGTGTCGTCGAGGGATTGACCGAGTTTCTTCCGATCAGTTCGACTGCGCACATCGTCATTGCACAAGAAATTCTCAAGCTGGATCGGACCGACAGTTTTTGGAAGATGTTTGCCGTCTTCATTCAGTTGGGGGCAATCTTGGCGGTGATCGCTTTTTTCTGGAAGAGGCTGACCGATTTTGGCACTTCCTTTCGCAACATCGCATCGAAAAAGAATGGTGATGAAAGCAGCCGATCTGCCTGGCTTACGCACCCGCTGGTTCTGGTACTTATTAGCTTTTTCGTAACGGCAATACCGTGCTTTTTGGTCGATAAGTTTATGGAGAAATTCATGGGCGACAATCTTGAGAACCTCAAAATGATTGGCATCGTCTTGATCGTGGGTGGGATCGCCATGGTTGTCATCGATCGCTACTGCAGCACACGGGTGACGACAGAAAAAATGGATAACATGAGCTTGAAGCAAGCCATTGTGATCGGTTTGGCTCAGATTCTGGCAGCAGCGTTTCCAGGCACGAGTCGCTCGATGTCGACGATTGCTGGCGGCCAATTGATGGGGCTATCGCGGAGTGCGGCGTTGGAGTTCAGTTTCTTTCTTTCGATTCCAGTCATGGTTGCTGCTGCCAGTTACAGACTACTTAAACACATTTCGAACGACGGGGTGCCCACGAATGAACAATGGATTTCCTTGGCGGCGGGCTTTATCACGAGTTTTGTGGTTGCGTATGTCGTGATTGCTTGGTTCATGACATGGGTTCGCAAGCACGGCTTTACCCCTTTTGCAATCTATCGTGTCCTGGCTGGGGCGGCGTTGCTTTGGTGGCAATCGCAAATCACTTAGTTAGCGACTGCTGCCAATCATACCTGCATTCGCATTCGATCTAGGGGGCTCGATCGTGAAGATGAGTTTGCAGTTGGGGCATAGTCCGCGAGTACCTTCCAAAGACGGATCGCAAACCAACACGAAATCGCAGCGCGGACAAGGGACCTCGAGTTTGATTTCGATCGCTTCGGTCTTGGCTTTTGGCACGTTCAGAATGGTTTGACATTCGGGACATTTGCATTTTTTGCCCTCACTCCCGTCAGGCACTCGGACCTGTTTGGAACAACTTGAACAAGCGAATTCGATGGGCATTTTGATGAGGAAGTAAAAAGCGACGGGATCGAATTCCTGGCGGATTTCGGCGAAGTACTAGGCTAAATCGACTTGAACCGAACGACAAGCGAAACCAGAAAAGAACCAAGATATTTAGCATCCGAATTCACGGATCAGCGTATCCGAGATGATAGTGGTGTCTGGCTCGGAGATGCGGACCTACGTCGCCTTATGCCATCCGGGCCATGAGCAGTTCTCGTTGGCACATCAATTCCTTAGGCATAGAATGATATAACTTCAGAAAAAAGTCGTTTTGATTAGTAATTTCAGCCAACCAATCCTCGCGCCGGAAGAGCATGGCGGCGTCAAACTGTTCTTTTGTAAAGCCTTCCAGACCTTCCGTTGAAAAGCTTTTCCAGTCTGGCGTCCATCCAATAGGAGTTTCATGCCCGGCAATTTTCCCTTGGCATCGTTTGACGATCCACTCGAGGACCCTCAGGTTTTCTCGGAATCCCGGCCAAAGGAACTTGCCGTTGGTGTCCTTTCGGAACCAATTCACATGGAAGATTCTTGGGAGGCGTTTGATGTTCTTTCGCATGTTTAGCCAATGCCCAAGATAGTCCCCCATGTTGTAGCCACAGAACGGCAACATGGCCATCGGATCCCGCCGCACCATCCCAACACTACCTGTTGCCGCAGCGGTCGTTTCAGAACCTTGAGTCGCGCCCAAAAAAACACCATGCGTCCAATCGAAGGCTTGAAAGACGAGTGGCATCGTTGTCGGTCGCCGGCCGCCAAAAACTATCGCATCGATGGGAACACCATCTGGGTCCTGCCAATTGGGATCTATGTTGGGGCATTGGCCGGCTGGGGCCGTGAAACGCGAATTGGCGTGCGCGGCCAATCGACCGCAACCTGGACTCCAATTTCGTCCGGTCCAGTCGATCAAATGTTCTGGCGGCTCCGAATGCCCTTCCCACCAAACGCCCCCTTCATGCGTCAAGGCAACATTGGTGAAAATGGTGTTCTTGGCCATCGCATGCATGGCAGCCGCATTGGAATGCCACGAGGTACCAGGTGCTACACCAAAGAAGCCGGTTTCTGGATTGATTGCATGCAGCTTCCCTGTTTTTCCTGGCCACAGCCAGGCGATGTCGTCTCCAACCAGTGTGGTCTTCCAACCTTTCTCGCAATAGCTCTCGGGCGGAACAATCATCGCCAAATTGGTCTTGCCGCAGGCACTGGGGAACGCGGCTGTCAAATAAGTCTTGGCTCCATCCGGCGATTCGAGCCCCATGATCAACATGTGTTCGGCCATCCAGCCCGCGTCTCTCGCAATCGCACTCGCAATCCTCAACGCGACACACTTTTTGCCTAAGAGCGCGTTTCCGCCGTAGCCACTTCCATACGACCAGACTTCGCGAGATTCCGGGAAGTGAGCAATGTACTTTTCGTCGTTGCATGGCCATGGCACATCGGACTCGCCATCCGAGAGCGGTTTGCCGACACTGTGAAGGCAAGGGATGAAGTCGCCAT
>JAYTVM010000555.1:0-10509 GCA_043743995.1 Pirellula sp.
CAGTTACTTTTTGTAATCGGCTTTTAACGTGGCCAACCGATCAACCACGACATGCCACCAAGATCTTCAATTTATCCGGTCGATTCCAGATCGCCCCCAAATTCACCAATGCCCCAACTCGATCCTTCGATCTAGTCGCCGCATCAGTCCACTCTCCCTATTGATTGGTCAATATCTCAAACAAGTCTTCTCGACCAACATACAGGGAACTTACTTATTATCGCACGACCAACGTCGCTGACTAGTCCTCTTCCTCAAGAAAACTCAAGCTCGCTAGGTCAGGCTCGAGCTAAATAATGACTTGCGCTTCGATGATGTCTTCGTCTATGTGAGACGTCTCAAATGCCGAAACACCTCCCCGGGAAACAAATATGTCATGCAACTGAGCGTATAGGTCGGCTACCATCAGGTTCATTAACGGTGTCGCTGCAATGATTCCAACGCAAAACAACAGGAATCCTACCGTATTTGCAACCAAACTTATTGACACGAACACGATTCCGACCCAAGTCGTCGTGCGCCCCATTTTTGAAACATATGAACCGATCCACTTAATGTCCGCTCCCTTCTGAAAGTCGTTCCCAAGACCCGCGTGCATTACAGAAGCCAACATTGCAACCATCGCGAAACAGTAGACCACGATAGATACAACGCTACCGGTAATGATGACGATAACTCCAGAAACATCGTTGTTGTTGTCGAGCAAAATACTCGACAGAAAAATGGTGGTCAAAGCAGGAACGCCAATCAGAAACATCAGCGGAATTGTCCAGATCAAGCTCCAAAGGAATGGCCAAAGTCCCCGCATCAAATAATCGCTAAATCGTTCAGGATCAAAGTCCGGCCAGTGTTCACTTCTACCGCCACTTCTCGACTCTGCAACCTCCGCTTGATAGCCGAACATGACCAAACTACCTACTACAATCACCGATGCTAACTGGCAAACAAACATCCACAACAAGTTCATTGGCCAGTTGGGCTCTTGAAGGGGGCAGCGAGCAATCGCCCCAAGTCAAAGCTTGTAATGGGCCGATAGTATCCCTCCGGATACACAGATTGGCCAGCTTGACGTTGCATTCCAAAAGCCGACTCCGTAATGGGTGCGGCGAATGGGTCTATCGGCTGCATGAGCTACCTCGGTAAACTTGAAACTGAAAGCGTTAGTTTTGAATTCAGGCTCGCGCGGTTGAGCACTCATCCAACAGCTGAAAAATACTTTGCCAGGGTCGGCCACTGCCGCTACTAAGAGAAATCGCACACGACCGGGCGTTCGTAAAACCAGAATCGCATTTGGTATCTGTCATCCGACCTGAGACATCCGCTGTCGCACTTAATGCAAGTCCTGGGATTTCGAATCCTCGATCTCCACCCATTCCACAGCACTTTCCTTCATGCGGTGCATATACTTGTTCCGCACAAGCCTTTGCAACTTCGTTCAAAGGCGTTTCCCAACCATGGCGATGGTTCGAGCATACGGAATGGACCGCTACGTTGGCAAGTTTTTTGACCAAGTGGAGTTTCGGAAGCAGACTGGCAGCCAACTCCGTCGAATCCAAAATAGGCAATGATTCTAGCCGATGCTTGCGTACATGATCCAAATACGGCAAGCCTGTCTTTAGAAAGGATGTGCAGGAACCAAGATCAAGCACAACGGGCCGCTCACCGTGTTTGCTCCATTCCCAAATCGCATCAAGCAATTCGTTCTGTTTTTGGATAGCAACTTCAACATACCCTTTGGACGAGAACGCTTGTCCGCAGCATTTGCCCGTTGTATTTCGAGGAATGTGGACTGCAACTCCGGCCTTCGAGCAAACGCGTAGCAGCGCATCTGCGGTCCCCCCTAACATTCTCGACATGCAAGTCGGCCAATATATGTATTCTGCACTGTCGAAGTCACTTACGAGAAACCGATCTATGGCACCGTGATCTTGCGAAAGAGCAGCGTGCCACTGCGGAAATCCCGAAAACACCTTCGCCAATACCCCAGTGACTGATCGTAAAGCAGAATCACCGATTACGCTACTAGTCACTCGTCCCGCCATTAAACTCAGACGGACGGCTTGTTCGGTCAATCCGAAATGACTTCCCAGCACGGAAGCGATCACGGAATCGACTCGCCCCCGAGCGGAGCCGCGAAGCTGTTTTATCAAATCGCCAGTATTTATCGCAACTGGACAATCGAGCGCGCACAAACCATCCGTTGCACACGAAGCCTTGCCAGCAAATTCATAGTCGCGATCCAGCTGTTTTGCCAATTCCACCTTGCCGCTTGCAATCATGCGCTGACGTGCACGGCGAAGTACGATGCGTTGTCGAGGTGACAATGTGAAGTCGCGACTAGGGCAACGCGGCTCACATGCGCCACACTCAACGCATTTGTCGACGACATCCTCTACGACAGGCAGATCCTTGATGTGTTCTATGTGAAGTCTCGGCCGCGAAGTCAAAATCACGTCCGGATTCAAGAGCCCATTCGGATCTATTGCGCTCTTGAGTCTACGCATAATCCCCAACGCTTCAGGGCCCCACTCCGTTTCCACAAAAGGGGCCATATTGCGTCCGGTTCCGTGCTCCGCTTTGAGTGCACCGTCGAATCGATTCACAACGAGATCCACCATGTCGTCGATAAACCGAGCGTATTTGTCTGTATCCGCGCTTGTAGCCATCGGTTGCGAGATGACAAAGTGCAAGTTGCCGTCGCGAGCGTGGCCAAAGATAATTCCGTTTGTATACACGTGTTTTACAAACATCGCTTGGAGTTCAACAATTGCATCCCCAAGCCGTTCGAGTGAAAAAGTAACATCCTCAAGAATTGCCGCTTCGCCACGACCACGCACTGCCGCGACAGCTGGATACATACCCTTTCGGAGCTTCCATAAATACGCTTGCTTCTTCTTGTTCTGAGTAAACTCAATTTCGCTGAGCGATTTCGCTCTTGGTTCGACTAAAGTACGAAACGCATCGAGCTTTCTATCGAGCCCATCCTTGTCCGCTGCCTGAAACTCGAAAAGCAATCCCATCAGCTTGTTGTGTTCATCGAGTCGTTGCGGCAACTCAGCCGGAGCACCTTCTAGATTGCGAATCGATTCCATCGAAGCGCGATCCATAAACTCGACTGCGTCGCACTGTATGTCGATCAACTCCGGAATAATATCGCATGCGGTGTGCGAATCTGGAAAAAACGCCAACGAAGTTGCCTTTTCTGGTAGTTCTGGCAACGTCTTCAAAACCGCTTCAGAAATGAATGCCAAAGTCCCTTCGCCGCCAATCAAAAGATGCGACAGGATATCCAACGGACGTTCATGATCTACAAACGCATTGAGCGAATAGCCAACAGTATTTTTCTGTTTGTACTTGCGTCGAATTTTTTCCAACAGGAGCGGAGAGCCAAGGATTTCCGACCTAAACTGCGTGAGGATCCTGGCGATCGCCGATTGCTCTGATTCAAATCGAGAAGCTTCGTTTTGCAATGACGTATCCCAGGCAGAGCCATCCGGCAAAATGAATCGAATCGAGTCGAGCGTATGATATGCGTTGTTGACTACGCCGCAGCACATTCCGCTTGAATTGTTCGAAAGAATTCCGCCCATCATGGCCGAATTGATCGACGAGGGATCGGGTCCGATTTTTCGGCCAAGGGGTCGCAGCATGGCGTTGACGATTCCACCAATTGCGCCTCCCTGAACCCGCACACGGGCCCCATGATCGAGTGGCTCAATTTTTCGCCAATGGCGACCGATGTCTACCAACCAACCGTCTGTTACCGATTGCCCGGAAAGACTCGTCCCGCCGGCCCGAAACGTGATTGGAATTTTCCGTTCGTGCGAGGCTTTGAAGATCGCCTGCACCTCGGATTCTGTTCGAGGTTGCATGACGGCTTCGGGGATTAATAGATAAGGCCCTGCGTCATTTGCGAATGCATAGCGTTGCCAAAGTTCGCTGAGAACATCGGTACACGGAAGATCGGTGGACAGCCTAATGGTGGACAAAGAAACACGCTGGAGTGAAGTTGGTATTTTTGTAACCGCCGCTCGTCATACGACTAGGCTATTGAAAAAGTTAAAATGAGAATTGGAAAATGCAAAATGCAAAAGGTGATGTCGAAGAAGTGAAGAAATGTGAGAGTGAATGTTGGATTTTGCTGCTCAAGTTAGGAAGGTTTTTTGTCGCGTTTCCAGATAATCGGCTGTTGGTTCGCAGGAGTACGCCGCCGGCTCCTCTTCCTCCATTTTGCATTTGTCAATTCTCATTTTTACTTTTTCAAATCCTCGTCATTACAAGCCTTGGCCTTCAATAAAATTTTCTGCGACGCTAGCGTGCTGTTGATTTAATTGGCCGGAACGCGGTCGCGTCCGGTTCTTTGCCTTAAACCGTGGGCTAGCGCCCTGCGGCTAATATTGCTAGACAATTTCGTACTAAATCAACAGTAGTTCGATGGAGAGTTCTAAAGTAAATTACAGTTCCTTGACCGCCTTGACAATATCGAGGACCGCTTGTTGCCCATCCGCATAGTACATGAGTGTGTTTGGCATTGCAAAAAGAGGGTTAGGTATCCCTGCAAAACCTGGACTCAAACTGCGTTTGATCACGATAACGGTTCGGCATTTGTCGACGTCAATAATCGGCATTCCGGCGATGGGGCTCTTGGGGTCCAATCGAGCGGACGGATTCACTACGTCGTTGGCCCCGATGACGATGGCTACGTCGACGCTGTCCATAGTTGGATTGATTTGATCCATTTCCTTGAGTTTGTCATAGGACACGTCTGCTTCTGCCAGCAGGACATTCATGTGGCCAGGCATGCGTCCGGCAACGGGGTGGATCGCATATTCTACGGTGGCCCCGCGAGCTTCTAAGACTTTGCTTAATTCTCGAACTGCATGTTGGGCTTGCGCAACTGCCATTCCGTATCCAGGCACAAAAACAACGCGTTGCGCTCCATCGAGAATCATCGCGATGTCGTCGGCGGATGTGCTGCGGACATTGGCATAAATCTCGTCAACATTACTGTTTGAGCCGCTACCCGCCATAACTCCAAAGAGAACATTGTTCAGCGAGCGGTTCATGGCTTTGCACATGATCTGCGTTAAAATGACCCCGGAAGCACCGACTAGGGAACCGGAAATAATCAGTGCGTTGTTATCAAGTACAAACCCAGTTGCGGCACCAGCGATGCCCGAGTACGAATTCATCAACGCAATAACGACAGGCATGTCCGCTCCGCCGATCGGATTGACTAAGAAAACGCCGAGCACGGACGAAATGATTCCGATCATTAGGTAGCATAGAATTTGAGCCCACATACTATGCGAAATGGTCAGAACCCAAATAAAGAAAAAGTCTAGAACGACAAGTCCCACATTGATCAACTGCTGATTTTGTAAAGCATAGGGTTTTTTGAATTGCGGCCATTCCTCAAGCTTGGCATAAGCGACAAGGCTTCCCCAAAAAGTTACTGCGCCGACCAAGCCTGAAAGCCCAACAGCAATCAACGTGTCTACTGGTTGATTGCTATGGTGTAACAGATCCGAGAATGCCACCAGGACCGAAGCACCGCCACCGAGGCCATTCAGCAACCCAACCATCTGCGGCATTGCAGTCATTTGGACGCGCTTTGCCATTAGGGTTCCAATGACAGTGCCTGCAATCAAGCCCACTGCAATGAAGTAATAGCTTGCCACTCCTTGATCGAATAGCGTTACCACAATTGCAAGGAACATTCCTGCTGCGCCGACTAGGTTTCCTCGAACAGCTGTCCGCGGAGAAGACATCAGCTTCAGTCCAACAATAAAGAGGACAGCGGAGATCAAATAAGCCAAAGGGATAATCGCGTTCATCAACAACTCTCAAACGATAAAGAGGGCAAAAACAGATAAGTCGAATTATCGCTTCTTAAACATCAAAAGCATGCGATGCGTCACTAGAAATCCACCTACGACGTTTATCATTGCCAATACAATTGCAACCACCCCAAGAAGACTTCCGACCCCAGTTTCTTTGTAGCCAGCTGCAATGATTGACCCAATTACAGTAATGCCGCTAATGGCGTTTGATCCGCTCATTAGTGGTGTATGCAGTGTTGGAGGAACCTTAGCAATGATTTCAAAGCCCACGAATACCGAGAGGACGAAGACCGTCAAGCTCGCGACCAGAACCAAGGATCGAGACGAACCTTGAGCGGGTATTGGTCCGTGAGCGGGTATTGGTGTCGGCTTTGTTTCGGTCTGAGTGAGGCTACTCTTAGCCTCATCACCAGATTCTCTGCCGGACGAATTGTCCGCTTGGGTAATACCCGCCTGCTCAGCAAATGCACTTTCCAAAGCAACCGATAAGAAACTAAACGATAGCACTAACGCGATTGAGAGCCAAATTGCAAGTCGTCTCATAGTACCGAATTCATTGGGAGATTTTGAAAATGCGGCTTCGATCATAAGTCGGGCTTAACCGGACGCTAGCGCGTTCCGGCTGATTAGCCGAAGGGCGCTAGCCCACGGTTTGCGGCCCATGTTGTGTTCGACGCCGAAAATGCTTTATAGGCCGAATGCGTGCATTAGACCTGAGCAAGCGATTCCTTTCAAGGACGGGGAAGGATCGGGCTTCCCATATCCTGCATTAGCATTTTCATGTCTTCCCAGGTCAGTTTTTTGGCATCGGGCGTTCGAAGTAGGTAGGCGGGATGGTAGGTTACCATGACTTTTGCCCCTCGAAATGAGTGAAATCTGCCGCGCAATCGTCCCACACTATCCGTGCTGCCTAATACCGCTCGAACGGCTACGGATCCCCAACAGACAATGTAATCGGGTTGTATTGTTTCAAGCTGCGATTCGAAGAATGGCCGGCAATTCTCAATTTCCGAGTCGGTCGGCGTTCGATTGTTGGGCGGTCTACATTTGAGAGCGTTTACAATATAAACCTCTTCGCGTTTCAGCCCGCTTGCAACAAGAATCTTATTTAGCAATTGACCCGCTGCTCCGACGAACGGTTCTCCAACGCGGTCTTCGTCAGCACCAGGCGCTTCCCCAAACATGACGACCCTCGCATCGTTAGCACCTGCTCCAAAAACCGTTCGCTGTCGTCGACAAACAATCTCCTCACATTTGCGACAAGCGATCACTTGTTCATTCAGCGAATCCATTACTCCTTTTCGATCGAGAACCGCCAAAGATGGCGAATTCCACTTGCCAACGCTTTGGACTCGTTCTGGCTGATTGGCCGTCCGTAGCGTTACAGACGATTTCTGGCTCTCGGGTTTGGCCGTTGTGATTGGTCCGGATACTTTGTGGCGGGAATTGTCCTCAATTCCAGCGTCTGCGCAGATTCCGAGGGAATTGAGGACAATTTCTTCCACAATGGTGGAGGATGATGCTGCCATATTTGGCGACTCGGATTCATTAAAATCGGAATCCTCGAAAACTACCGCCGAATTCAAATCTAGCCAGGAAGTGACGGCCGCGACGGACTGTTGGGTGCCAGCAGGAACTTGTGATATTCCACTCCGATACCAATGCCTTAACAGCTGTTCTGCGGCGGTTTTCCATTGGTTCCTTTGCATGAGTGCCAGCGCCTTGTCCCCTGCCGTAGCTGAATTCGTGAGAATTCAGGAATGAACTGAATTCTTGCGAATTCAGCTACAGTAGATTTCACATGGCATTCGCCAAAAAAATCACCTAACACGGGATTCTAACAGGAAGGACGAAACTGAACACTCCCATAAAAGCCTACGTAAGCTAGGATACAGATTGTCCTGAACTTGTCTTTGTCTCTTGAATTTACCTGTCCACTAGATGCCAATTCCGCGTGTAGCCATTGTTGGCCGACCCAATGTCGGCAAAAGCTCCCTCTTTAACTGGATCGCAGGCCGACGGCTGGCAATTGTGGAGGACACGGCTGGAGTGACTCGGGATCGGCTGACTACGTTGATCGAACATCGCGGTCATCATTTCGAACTCATCGACACCGGCGGCATGGGCATTATTGACGTCGATAACCTGACCGCCGATATCGAGGCTCAAATCGAAATCGCTATCGACGACGCGGATGTGCTCCTGTTTGTAGTGGATTCGAGAGCTGGGCTTTTGCCATTGGATCAGGAGGTTGCTGATCGGCTTCGCAAGATCAATAAGCCGATTTTGTTGGTTGCAAACAAGACCGATAGCCCTTCGCTCGACGCCAATGCGGACGAATTCCATCAACTGGGAAGAGGTTGGTTGATCCGGGTGAGCGTTCATCAAAATCGAAACAAAGACGAATTGCTCGATTTAGTGACGCAGCGTATTCCTCAATTGGATGCGATGCCCTCCGAAGTCGAACCACCCATGATGAAACTGGCGATCGTTGGCAAGCGAAACGTTGGCAAAAGTACGTTCGTCAATACGCTCGTCAAAGCCGAACGCATGATCGTGAGCCAGGTGCCTGGGACGACCCGCGATTGCGTCGATGTAACGTTCGATTTGGATGGCCATAAATTCATGGCGATGGATACGCCTGGATTGCGACGAAACAAAAGCGTCAAAACCGATATTGACTGGTACGGAATGCATCGTGCTCAACGTAGTATTCGTCGCGCAGACGTGGTGCTTATGTTTTTCGACTCCAAGCAGCAGATGAGCAAAGTCGATAAACAATTAGCGCACTACATCGCCGACCAGTACAAACCCTGCATCTTCGTTGTAAACAAGTGGGATTTGCTTGCCGGCCAAATGCCAACCGAAAGATGGGTACGGTACGTCCATGAGACCTTTCCTACGATGGCTTATTGCCCGATTGGGTTTATCACTGGCCAAACAGGCAAAAACGTCAAGGCGCTTCTGAACCACGCGCAAATGCTTTTCAAACAAGCGAATGAACGTATCTCGACTCATCAATTGAACAAACTGGTGAAGGTCGCTTTGGAGCGGCACGAACCGCCGTTGTACCAGATGAAGCGTCCGAAGATATATTATGCCACCCAGATTACGAGTTTGCCGCCAACGATCATCTTGGTTTGCAACCAGCCGCAAGGGTTTTCTAAAACGTACCAGCGGTACTTACTCTCATTCCTTCGTGACCATTTACCATTCGGGGAAATCCCGATCAAACTTTACTTGCAACCGCGCGCCCGAGACGATGATCGGGATGATTTGAGCAAGGAACAGCGTCAGAAGCGAGAGGACAACAATGCCATGTCTGTCGCAGGTGCCGGCGAGAGCCTAGATGGTGACTTGGACGATTTCGTCGACGAAGACGATGAATCCGCAGCAGGCGAAGACGCTGAACTCGAATACGAGTACGACAAGGAAGAAAAAGAAGAAAAGTAGACACAAAAAACGCCTCCTGTTTGGACAGGAAGCGTTTCAGAATCAAAACGATTTTTTGATAACCGATTTTTTCGAGATCACTTGGCCGGTGGCATGATCACTGAATCGATGATGTGGATGACACCGTTCGACGCATCAACGTCTGTCGCTATGATCTTGGCATCGTTTACGAACGCGCCTTTGTCGTTTGCTTTGATGACAACGGAAGATCCCTGGACTGTTAGTGCAGACTTGGCAGCAACTGCAGCTTCTGAGTAAACCCGACCAGCCACAACATGGTAAGTAAGTATTCCCGCGAGAGTCGCTTTATTCTCTGGCTTGAGAAGATCAGCCAGCGTAGCCGCAGGAACCTTCGCAAATGCTTCGTCGGTTGGGGCGAAGACCGTGAAAGGACCTGGTCCACTCAATGTCTCTACCAAACCTGCTGCCTTAACGGCCGCGAGCAAAGTCTTAAACTTTCCAGCTTTGTCCGCAACAGCCGGAATGCTATCCGACGAGGGCAAAATAACCGAATCAATCACGTGGATCACTCCGTTGCTGCAAGCGATATCCGTAGTAACAACTTTCGCGTTATCGACGTTCACAGCACCGCCGTCTACCTTGATATCAACTCTCTGGCCGTTGAGCGTAACCGCTCCCTTGACCTTAACAACATCAGCTGCCATGACTTTGCCACTTACAACGTGGTAGGTCAAAATTGCTGCTAGCTTCGCTTTATTTTCTGGTTTGAGTAAGCCTTCAACGGTTCCGGCAGGAAGTTTAGCGAACGCTGCATCTGTTGGTGCAAATACGGTGAATGGACCAGCCCCTTTGAGAGCTCCGACAAGATCAGCGGCGCCAAGTGCTGCGGCAAGCGTTTTAAAGCTACCAGCAGCAACAGCTGTATCAACAATGTCTTTGTCAGCGGCAAAAACGACTGAACCTAAACTTGACAAAGCGGCGATAGAGAGACTAAGTATTCGTGACTTCATTTTTAATTGGTTTCCGTGGGAGAAAATGGTTTGTGCCTCAAGTCAATCTTGAGGATTTCATTTGAACGGTCGCGACTCGTTGACGGACTATACGGACTAGTCAACCGACCAGATGCGAAAAAAAACGACACTTCTTTCTGATCGCACGCTCGTGTTGTCGTAAGGTCGGGCTGGATAGTCGTTTAACCGCGTGGGCATCGCCCCGCGTATTTGCATCCGATAAACTGTCGTCGCGGCCCGAT
>JAYTVM010000556.1:0-40743 GCA_043743995.1 Pirellula sp.
GTTCCGGTCGAGGATGGTTGCACAGACCGATCGAATCCTGGCCATCCCGTCCGCCGCACGGTCTGCATGCCATCTGCTGGTCGTGCGGTGACGGATCCCACTGGTTTGGCCATTTCTAGCGGGGACTTGTCGCTTCGAATTCGGAGTGGTCGGGGATACCAGTTTCTCGCGGCAATGGCTCGATCCGTACGAGCATCGGTTCGAAGTGCCGTCCATGCGCAAGACGTCGATCGAGTGGGCCAAACCGGATGGCGAATCGAAGGTGCCCATATGACCGTTCGTATTGATGGGCACGGAACTCTTGTCGATACCGAGGGCAACGTCGGAATTTCATCGCGCCCGGGCGTCTATGAGTTTTAACACGCCAGCCGTCGCCTAGTCCATTTGTACTTTGCTCGTTGACTCTACCGTCGGTGTATCTTACGACCGAACATGGTCGCAGTCTAAGGTCGCAACAGTTCGACAGTCTCGTTAAATGCTTCGGACTTCATGAGCGGTCGTAGATCGATCTCGTGAGTCAAAAAAACATGGTCTTCGAAACCCGTCGCGACGGCCGCCTGAACGATGTCAACGGCTTTGCTTCGACGTGCAACTTGTTCCGCTCCCGGCGAGCTTTTTGACAATTGCGAATAGGCTCTCGCGATATCAATGCGCATTTCGTTGTCTAGGAAAGGATACATTAAGTACTTTTCGGCAATTGGCAAGCACTTGCTTGAATCGCCAATCGCTGCGCTTGCTAACATCAAGTCCAATTGCTTACGGTCATTTGTGGCATCAAGCTGCGCGGCTTCCGTTCGCAATGCAAAGCACCGTGCGAAACTGGTCTCTTCTCCAGCGATCCCCACAGCATTGCGCCATTGTCCAAGTCGATAGTGAGCGACCGCAGCGGTTCGACGCTTTTCCGCATTCTGAGCGTCTCTGTCGTAAACCTGATCGGCCAATCGGCAAGCCTCCTCGAACTGAATCAGAACGGTTTGAGGATCGCCATTTTGTGCCTCAAACTCAGAAAGAAGCCCCAAAAAGCCAATGTATTGCACCGCGTTGGAAGGTATCGTCGGATCGTCGAGGTGCACTTTTCTAGTGACTGCAACCACTTGTTGAAGAATCTTGATTGCCTTTTCTGGTTGTCCCGTTCGAAAGAGTACCGCGGAACTAGCCACGGTGTTGGTGTTGATGGCTGATTTCGATTCCTTCATCAGTTTTTGCATATCGACTTCGGTGCTAGATTTCTCGGCTGAAGGTTGAATCGGTAGAAGACTAGAAACTTCTTCGACCACTTCACGATGCTTTCGGGTCGAGGAATCAAATAATTCGCGTGCGACTCTTGGTGCGCCCAGACGATAGTAGGCGGATGCCAAGCGATTCTGGGTTTCGGCTAATTGGTGCCGTTTGAAACACAAAGTCAGTGTTCCTTTGTTATCATCCGGAGATGCACGCGGAGTGTCGATGCTATCTTGAGCGAGCGATTCGGCGCGACGCAACAGCGCTAGATGCTCCGCAAAATTACGATTTGTTTCCAGACGTAGCGACGCCAATTCCACCAAAAACTTTGACAGATTGATTCTAGCGGCATCACTATTTCCCTTCACTTCAAGTCTGCGTTCCCCGAAGGACACAAGGTCGCGGAGAGTTGACTCGGCTGCCGCGTAATCGCCTTGTTGGCGTAAAGCCTTAGCGGTATCGAGTAGTATTTTTGCTCGAGTTGGTTCGGCCTGGTCGGTTTCGGGTAACTCTTGAATAATCTCTTCAAGGACAGGAAGCATTTGCTGAAAAGTAGACATAACAAATGGTCGCATCGTAGGATTGTCAAATATGTTCACCTTGCTGATGTCGGTCAGCGAGCCTTGAATGTAATTTTTCATCCTGTCCGACCGACGAATCGACTCCGCTGTTTGGCGGTCGGCTTCAGCTGCTTTTTCATTGGCTATTCTTGTTTGTTTGGCCAGTGCTACGTTTTTTGCCGTAACGGTTGCTGCTATCCAGCTAGAACCAATTGCAACAGCGAATAGCAACCCGATTGCAGTCGCTCCGAGACTGGCCACAATGGGATTACGCCTGCACCAGCGCCACGATCGCTCAAAGCGACTGACGGGTCTCGCGAGAATCGGTTCGCCTCTCAAAAATCGCCGCAGGTCGGCGGCTAATTCCTTGCAGTTTTCATATCGGCCAGAAATGTCTTTCTGAAGCGACTTAAGGCAAATGGTCTCGAGGTCGACAGGAATTCGATTCACAAGTTGTCTTGGAGGAATTGGATCGCTGCGAAGCACTTGCATGATCGTCTCCAATGAATTGACAGCAGCAAATGGAGGACGGCCTGTGAGCATCTCGTATAGGATGGCTCCGAGTGAATACTGGTCGGCAGCAGGCCCGAGCGAATGCACTTCACCTCTCGCTTGCTCTGGAGCCATGTAACTCGGTGTGCCCATCACGGTCCCAGTGCGAGTGCTGCCAGAACCGCGTGCATCTTCGATCTTTTTGGCTAAGCCGAAGTCGGCAATTTTCGGGGTGCCACTCAATGTCAAGAGAATGTTGCCCGGCTTGAGGTCCCTATGCAACACAGAATGTTCGTGGGCATAGGCCATCGCGAGCGACAGCGTCTCCAACATTTGAGCCGCGTCCTTGGGTGGCTGAGGCTGCTTGGACAGATGTCGAGACAGCGAAGGGCCGTCCACGAATTCCAACGAGAAGTAAGGCAATCCATTGCTTTCACCGATATCGAAAACCTGTACAATATTGGGGTGTTGAAGGTGAGCAACAGCCTTTGCCTCGATGATGAAACGCCTGAGTTCTTCATCGCTTGCGTGGGCACCTGCCAAGACCATTTTCAAAGCGACAACGCGTTCCAGCCCTCGCTGATAGGCCTTGTAGACAACTCCCATTCCCCCTCGACCTAACTCGCCAAGAATTTCATAACCTCCTATGATCATACTGGCGTTTTTGAGAGGTTTGCTGATGAGTTGTTGTGACGCATGAAAAATATCCGTGGCTTGTTCGGACGAACTTATTGCCGTAGATGTCTCCGCAAAGAAAATCTCTGTGGATTCTTCACCACTTGCATGACTCGATCCAGGTATCGCCCGTGACAGCGTCGAATCCGGTTCTGCGTCGACGCGGCAAGCCTCCTCGTTATCCGAAACGGCTGCATTTTTGTGAGTGTGTATTTCCATTGTCTATCCCTATTTATCCCAGTCGTCTATCCCTGTCGTTTTTAACCCTGTCGACTTTATCCATGGCGTCCAAAAAAAACACTAGAACCACTTATCAATGTCATCAGAATTCTCGTTGCTTGCCCGATCTTTGATTTGATCTTTGGCGCTATTGTTGTCGCCATCCAAATTTGCGAAGAACCAGTCTAGCCCTGCGTCACCCCACAACTCGTCCTTAACTCCGTCGTCAAACACCGTGTCATTGGATGCGTTGATCGCGTTTACTGCACTTGCCCGAAGAAAGAAGTTGCCGTTCTTTCGACTGGCGAATGTAGGATTAACAAGCCCCAGAATGTTCTGACGTCGTGAACCATAGTCTCGGACGCTTCCCCATTCCGACATGATCGCCTCCAATGCGTCACGCTGTTGGTCATAAATCGTATACCCCGAAATCAATATATCCTCGCCTTCATCTCCATAGATTTTGTCGGACCCCGCCCCACCGATCAAAATATCGCGGCCACTGCTGCCATAAATACGGTCATCGCCCTGTTGTCCAAGAATGACATCGTTTCCACCGCCGCCCCGAATCCTATCGTTGCCTTCGCCGCCCCAAATCAGTGTCGCAATATCAATGTCATCATCGATCGCTATGTCGTCATCCCCCCTTAATCCGAACACTAAAATACGCTCCACGTTTGCCGTCACGAGCCCACGGTATTTTACGTCTTCCTCACGGTCGCGAATACTGATATGCAAGTAATCATCGTCGCGATTATCGTTCTTGAGTTTGATCTTGTCGCTATTTTGCGAACCAACAATAACAAGAATACTATTGGAAGTATTGAGTGGATCCGCCATAACGGTCCAACCCAGCACACTAAACTCGCTCGGTACAGCCAGGCTTGACGCGCCGCGAGCATCCACCACCGTTGCCGTTATCGTAAAGACGCCTCCGTTGGCCGAAACCGTAATGTAAGTCTTCTCGATAACGACATGAGCCCCTCCCGTTTTTGTCGAAGAAGTCCCATCTCCCCATTGAATCGTGTAGACGAATGGGCCCGCAGCATCGATGACATCTGGGTCGTTCACAAAAAAATCAAATGTTGACGCAACGAGCCGGTCACCATCGGTCGGACTCACTATCGATAAGGTTGGAGCTGTGTTGCTGGTCGATCCGGTAACCGTAACGAACGTCGTATAGTTCGTGTAACCACCGTCCTTGTCAAAGATACGGCCATAAACAGGAACAACACCCTGAGTCCCCAATATGAAAGTAGCGACTGATTGTGACGTCGCATTACCGTAGACGGTCGCCAATCCGGCCGAATTCACCGAGAAACTGTAACGCAAACCATTTGCCATGTCGGCGGACGAAGGATCATACGCGTTAGCAATAGCAACGCTTACCGAACCACCAGCAACAATCGGACCGCTATTAATAAAGGTGCCAATGGGAGCGACGTTGCTGACGATTACACTCGTCGAATAGTCCGCAACGCCTCCGTCCTTATCGTAAATGCGTGCATAGACCGCGTAGGTGCCGTTGTCGGTGAACCAAAACGCGGTGGAATTGACGCCCCCGGCGTCTGCATAGCTCGCTGCCAACCCAGACGGACTAAAAGCAAACGCATACCGCAAACTAAGCATATCGACCGACGATGGATCATAGGCATTGTTAAGCGTAATCGTTGCGCTGCCCCCTTCATCGATGGCCGCCTGAGTATTGATCACGGCACTCGGAGCGATGTTGCTCACGATGACACTTGTCGAATAGTCCGCGACGCCTCCGTCCTTGTCGTAAATGCGTGCATAGACCGCGTAAGTACCGTTATCGGTGAACCCAAACGAGGCCGAATTAGCGGTGCCAGCGTCGGCATAGCTCGCGGCCATCCCCGATGAACTCAACGCAAACGCATACCGCAAACCAAGCATATCGACCGAAGAAGGATCATACGTATTGCTAAGCAAAATCGTTGCGTTGCCCCCTTCATCAATGGCCGGTGGAGTATTGATCACAGCGCTCGGAGCGACGTTGTTCACGATGACAGTCGTCGAGTAGTCCGCGACGCCCCCATCCTTGTCGTAAATGCGTGCATAGACTGGGTAAGTACCGTTATCGGTGAACCCAAACGTGGCCGAAGTGACGGTCTCAGCATCTGCATAGCTCGCGGCCAGCCCCGACAGACTCAACGCAAACGCATACCGTAAACTAAGCATATCGACCGACGACGGGTCATAGGCATTGCTAAGCAAAATCGTTGCGCTGCCCCCTTCATCGATGGCCGCTGGAGTATTGATCACGGCGCTCGGAGCCAGATTGGCAACGTCAATCATCTTCGTAACGGCAAAGCCGGAAACATCTTCGTCTGCAACGGAGACCGAAATCACAAACGTATCGGCAAGGTTATCATCTTCATAACGATGAACGAGATCCGAGAACCAATCAACACCAGCTGCCATTGAAAAGACAAGCAAATTGGAACCATCACCCCAATCGACTGTAATCTGATGCGAATCCGATAGGCCCGAGTCTGTGATGGTTCCAGACAGGGTGACGGTTTGGCCTTCCGATAGAACAGACGGTGTGACAGAGATCGAGTTCAAGGTAGGGGCTAGGTTCATGACGAAGACCGTAAGCGGAAGAGATGCACTGACGCCATAGTTATTCACAATACGCACCGAAACGGAATACGTCCCGTTTTGCGAATAAACGTGCGCGAGCGACGAGACAGAATTTGGGTCGATGACATCCAATGTTTCCGGATTCGAGTTGTCTCCGTAGTCGACGGTCAGGGTCCATCGTTCGCCTCGGAGGTCAACAAACGTCACCAGCGAGCCGAATGAATCAGCCTCATTGATCGTAGCGAATGACGGAGATGCAGTGATTAGGATCTCGCCAGCATCGCCTGGGCCACCATCAATAATATCATCGCCTCCTCGCCCCTCTAGGATATCTATATCATCCGACGACGAGGCTTTGTTGAAGCGATATACAAATAGCTCGTAACCCCCGACATCGGTGTCTAGCAACACATCATCAAGGCTCGAAATTTCGTCTGGCGAAAGTTCATCCCGTTCCAAGGGACTGGGGTCCGTGGCTCTTGGTCCACGCGTAAATGTATCGACTTCAATCACATATTCCGCGTCGGAGGGTAAATGAATATCCAACAACAGCGAATCGGAGGATTCGAACTCGTCGTCGTTCTCGGCACTCGTATTGAAGTACGACACGGGTACCAACGTGGTTGCATCTATTCGTCGATACAACCGCACAACCGAATCAATGTAGCCATCCACGCCTTGATCCGAGTAACGATCAAGTGCCTTGGACAATACCTCGATCGACACAACATCGCCTGCGCGACCAGAAAAAGAATAGTAGTCGTTTTCGCTTATCGCCCCAGTCGTCTTAATCTCTCCGGCGACAGCCAGCGTATCAACAAAGAAAGATTTGGTTGAATTGACGCCGCGCGCCAGTGTATTGGGTACGGATATCGTCTTCCACGGCAAGGCTTGGACCTCAGTGGGTGCGTTGTGGGCTGCAGTTGCTTCGCTTGACCAAACCGACTGCGGAGCTTCGTCTGTTCCGCTAATCGCAAAAGCCAGTTTGACCGCTTCGCGTTCTCCAAAGAAGAGTTGGCCGACGTCGTTGGTCCGCGTTGAGCCAATCGATGCAGGTGAACCAATAATGTGGTCAAAGGTTTCAAAGGCCGCTGAAGGACCCTGGAACTGAGGTTTAAAAACATTGCTGCCTGGCGGCGAATGAATTCCGAACCCAATCGGACCAAACGAATCATAGTGGCGAAGGCCCAGCAAGTGACCTAGCTCATGTGCGGCCAACTTCGCTGACAAGGCTATGACGTTACTTTGCGTCGCCGCTGGCTTGTCTTGCCCAACGATCGATTCGGCATCTTCGGGTAGCTTTTCCATGAAGTCTTCATTGCTGGTCGTCGGGACTTCGATGCCTCCCAGTAAACCATTGACTTGAACCTTGGCTGTGCCACCGAGGTTGCGATTTCCAAAGTCTATTTCACTGGATTCACCGCCGGGTCGGCCTGTATCGGGGGTGCGGTTGAACTGGATGGTTACGAAGTCGTTGTCGCCGAGTTCGGCTGGTATCTCCGATCTTTGCGATGCAAAAGCAATCGACAGGCCGCTCTGGTTTAGAAGCATGTAAGATGCTTCGAGCCGCGTTCGAATCGCAATTCTTTCCGCATCTGGGTAATTGTGTTCGCCGTCATTCAAGTCGGTGAAGAATTCGAAGTCCAGAAGCACCCACTGAGTCGGTCTGCTGTTGGGAACAAGCTGACTAACGCTTTCCGGGTAGTAGAACTGCGCGCCAGCAAGATAGTTGTCGCGATTATTTCCGACGATGGAATCGCGTCCCATCGTGCCGATCACGTTCTCGATTCCCATGGCGTCGGTCAAAAGGATCGCCATGCCACCCGGTTGGAATTGCGGCGTCGTAAGATTGAGATCCAGGCTGGCTGATCCGACAAATGCTGAGAAGTCGATTGAGTCGCGACTTGTATCGCTCGCTCCCGTAAAACTCTCTGCAATCGTAAGCATTCCTAGTGGTGATCCAGCAAACTCGTATCGGTCATCACCATCGCTTCCGTCCAGACGTGCCGCGATTGCGTTCCCCGAATACGAAACGCGATCTTGGCCTGCTCCACCGGCGAATGTCAGATTGGCGGCACTGCCACGAAAGACTAAGACATCGTCGTCGAGTCCGCTGTCGAAGGTTACGTTGGACGACGTCGTTCCTTGCGAGTTGTAGATCATCGCGTCATCCCCGGCACCTGACGTAAAAACAACGTTGCCAAGGCCGGATCCCGTGGTGCGGAACAAATCGCTATCAGCGCCCGCGGTGAAATCGATCTTTTGAATATTGCTACCGGTGTTGATCAATGCGTTGGAGCCCGCATCGGCGTCAAATAGAATCCATTCGAGATCCGAGCCGTTGTTGAGGAGTGTGTCTGAATCCGCTCCACCGATGAAATGAATCTTGGCAATCGAGTCGCCATTGTTTTGCAAAGCATTTAAGCCATTGCCGCCTTCAAACCGCATCAACCCAATGCGGTTGCCGTTGTTTTGGAACCGATCGGCGCCATTTCCACTGTCAAACTCCAACGTTTCGACGTCGGAACCGAAATTGGTGAAGACGTCAGCATCGTCTCCGCCGAGAAAATGAATGTCCACCGACTTCGAACCACGTTGCACAAGCGTATCGGTACCGCGTCCACCATCGAATGTTAGGTCCACGACCAAGTCACCGATATTTTCAAAACTATCGGCGTCATCGCCTCCCGAAAGGAGAAAGGACGTGAATGCAGTACCCACGTTGAGTGCTCGATCCGCACCCGCGTCGCCCTCGAATAGGACATGGGCGACGTTGATACCCGAGTTTTGGAAGACATCTGCGCCTGCGCCACCTTGGAATACGATTCCATCCACCGCAGCAGCCAGGTTCACAAACGTATCTACGTTTTGGGAATCCGCATCTTCACCCAAGCCTCGTTCGAATCGCAAATTCGACGCACTTGTTGCTGTTTCTCGATTAAAAAAGCTGTCGTTTCCCGCACCGCCTGCAAACGTAAAGTTCGTCAGCCTTGTTCCGTAGTTGTAGACACGATCATTCCCGGAATCACCTTCGAAGGAAATCGCACTGATCGAATCGCCGAGGTTGGAGAAGATGTCAGCTCCGTCGTCTCCCTCGAAAGAGATCATCGAGAGTGTATCACCTGAATTGACGAAAACATCCGCATCGGCTCCGCCTGTGAACACAATATCCGAGACACCAAATCCGCCATTGGCAAAAACATCGGCACCATCGTCTCCCTCGAAACGGACCCCCGACACAAGATCACCGTTGTTCTCAAACACATCCGCGCCATCGATTCCTGCGAAATGAATACTCACTAACGCATCTGCGTTGTTTTGAAAAGTATCTGCATCGGAACCACCAACGAAATCAATGATCCAGTTCGGACCATCATTGCGCAGTGCATCTCTTCCGCCAAAGCCCTCAAAATAAAGAATCGCTGAGCCCGTTGCGGACGGAGAAGAACGATTGACGAGCGTGTCGTTTCCAATATCGCTGGAATCGCCCGCAAAGGTAATCGAACCAATTCCCGTGCCAAACACTCCTAACACATCGGAACCTTGGTCACCTTCGAAGCTAATCGAGCCGACCAAGTCACCCAAGTTCACAAACACATCTGCGCCGTCATCCCCTTCGAAACTGATGGTCGTAATTGCGTCGCCCAGATTTTGGAAGACATCCGCGCCGTCATCTCCTTCGAAACTAATGGAGAGGATGGAGTCGCCAAAGTTAGCGAACAAATCTGCTCCATCGTCACTGACAGTGGGCGAACTACCGCTACCCAAAAAACCAATAAAGCGAATCGAAGCTACACCCGAGTCGAAGTTTCTCAGCTTGTCGCTATCGGCACCGCCTGTGAAGACAATGGCGCCAAGTGCGTCTCCGATATTTTCAAAACCATCCGCACCGTCATCCCCCTCGAAACTGATGTTCTGCAAGAAACCGTCGGTCATGTTGATGAAGACATCCGCATCCGCACCACCTCGGAAGAGGATCGTCCCAAGTGCACCGAAAAGGTCACCGTGATTGACGAACAAGTCGGTACCTGCGTCCCCTTCGAAATAGATGGAACCCGCCAAACTGCCGGTGATCGAGCCAAGATTAACGAAGACATCCGCCCCATCGTCCCCCTCGAAGCTAATGTCGGTCACAATACCGCCTAAGTTGTTCGTAAAGACATCTGCGTCCGCTCCGCCGGTGAAAATGATCTCGCCTGAAAGGTTGCCAAGATTCGTAAAGACATCCGCTCCATCGTCCCCCTCGAAGCTAATGTCGGTCACTATACCGCCTAGGTTGTTCGTAAAGACATCTGCGTCCGCCCCGCCCTTGAAAATGATTTCAACTGCGAGTTCGCCAAAGTTGGTAAAGACATCCGCCCCATCGTCTCCCTCGAAGCTAATATCGGTAACAATACCGCCTAAGTTGTTCGTAAAGACATCCGCATCCGCCCCGCCGGTGAAAATGATCTCGCCCGAGAGCCCGCCAAAGTTCGTAAAGACATCTGCTCCATCGTCCCCCAGGAAGCTAATGTCGGTCACTATACCGCCTAAGTTGTTCGTAAAGACATCGGCATCCGCCCCACCGGTGAAAATGATCTCGCCCGAGAGCCCGCCAAAGTTTGTAAAGACATCTGCTCCATCGTCCCCCTCGAAGCTAATGTCGGTCACAATACCGCCTAAGTTGTTGGTAAAGACATCGGCGTCCGCTCCGCCGGTGAAAATGATCTCGCCCGAGAGCTCGCCAAGATTCGTAAAGACATCCGCTCCATTGTCTCCCTCGAAGCTAATGTCGGTCACAACACCGCCTAGGTTGTTCGTAAAGACATCTGCATCTGCCCCGCCGGTGAAAATGATTTCGCCCGCGAGTTCGCCTAAGTTGGTAAAGACATCCGCACCATCGTCCCCCTCGAAGCTAATGTCGGTCACAATACCGCCTAAGTTGTTCGTAAAGACATCTGCGTCCGCCCCGCCGGTGAAAATAATATCGCCTGAAAGCTCGCCAAGATTCGTAAAGACATCTGCTCCATCGTCCCCCTCAAAGCTAATGTCGGTCACAATACCGCCTAGGTTGTTCGTGAAGACATCTGCATCCGCCCCGCCGGTGAAAATGATTTCGCCGGCGCTTTCGCCTAAGTTGGTAAAGACATCCGCACCATCGTCTCCTTCGAAACTGATTTCGCCAACAATGCCACCCAGGTTGGTGAACACGTCCGCATCGGCGCCGCCGGTAAAAATAATCTCGCCAGCCAGTTCACCCAAATTCGTGAACACGTCCGCTCCGTCGTCGCCTTCAAAACTAATATCGGACAGCCCGAGTCCCAAAGTCTGGAACACATCGGCGTCGAGACCGCCGGAGAATCGAGCATGGGTTGTGCCGGCAATTGCCTTGAGCTGATCCGCGCCGCTACCGCCCAGCGTCGTTGCGAACGACGCCCCAGTCAGTTTATCATTGTACGCACTTCCGACGAGTTCATTGAATCCACCAACAGCCGCCACGAAATGTCCGCCTAGGGCAACTTCTTGTGCGATGAGCGAGTCGTCTCGGGTGGTCGCTAGGTTGAATTCGACTCCAAAGCTTGCTATACCAAAGTCGAGCGCATTTTCCCCTGTCTCATCTAAGTCAACCACGGTCAATGTGCTATTTGGCTTTAAATAATATCGATCGTTACCCGCGTAATTCGGCGTAATCAAAGGCACAATAACACCGGCTATCGGTGGCGGATAAGCGGTGCTGACGTTGGCCGAATCATTACCGGATCGCAAAATGTAAATGTCATCTCCACCTCCTCCATAGAGAAAGTCCATTCCATTGCCCCCATCGAGAATCAAGCGATAAGGGGCTGGAACGTTGACACCGTTCAAAATATCGTCACCATCCAATCCCAAGACAGTCAATGTCGTGACGCCAACAGGGAAATCGGCCGTGGTGATTTGAATGACATCTGATACGACAGTCCCAAACTTAAATGCAGAAACGTAGCTTGCAACGCCGAGATCGTCGTCGGAAACGGTCAGAGTTACGACGATTGTCGCAGAGGCATACAGGGTTCTATCCAACACGAAAGCAGGTCCAGTGCCCGTCTGAATCGCTAGACCGTTGACGCTTGCGACCCAATTGTACGCTAGCGGGTCGGCTCCTGCGTCGCTGGCATTCGCACGCAGTGGAATCAACATGGGATCGATCACCACGTCGGGGACAAATGTAGCTGTCGGTACGAGGTTCATAACCTGCACAAAAGCTTGCGAGACTGCGATCCCGCTATCATTGTCGGAAAGAGTGACCTCGATCGTTTCGTTGTCGAAGAATGTCCCTACACCATAGTCGTCGGTATAGCGAAAGGTCGCTTGAAAGGTCCCGCTAGATCGGCTGACATTGGCAGGTGTCAGATGCCCATTCGACCAGCGGACTTGCGCTGTGAGCAAATCGCGTTGGCCTGGATCGACAAACGAACCCGCGATGCGAACTTCCTGTCCTTCGAGGAGAGAGCCTCCTGGCGCCAAAGGCAACCAGTCGCCACTGGCGCCTCGGCTGAATACCTGCAAGTTCGAGATGACAGGCGCGACATTCTGGACAGAGATGAGTTGAGTTTCGCTGATAAAGGTACCTGGAGGCATGTCTTTATCGCGCACTTTGACTTGGATCGTGTAATTGGAGCCAAGGAGGGGATCGTTGATATACCGATGCGTTGCCAACGGTACAGCAACCACTCCCGGCGCGAGATTGAAGACCTTAGATTCGCTGGCGTCGCCCCAGTCGATGACCACTTGATGGCTATCCAAGGTGCCTGAATCGTCGATTCCAACGGACAACGTAAAGAGTTCCCCCTCGTTGATGGACAAAGCACTAGGCACGATCGCTGACACCGAGGGCAACTCATTGGTGACCGTGATCGAGCGAGATGCGACCACGGTCCCGAGTGGTTCATCGTCGTCGATGACATTCACCAAGACGGTATAGGACGCCTCAGGAGCTGCTGGATTATCTGAGTACTTATGCAATTCCGTGAATGCCCATTTCGTCGGATCGGAAACGAGTCGAGAGAGGTTGGCGATTTGTTTCGGTGAACCGTCTCCCCAGTCAATCGAAGCCACATGAGTGTCATCCAAACCTGGATCGGAGAACTCGCCTGATAGAGCAAATACTTGGTTTTCTTGATAGCTGGCCGAAGCCGGAAGCAGCGAAAGCATAGGCGCACTGGGCGGGACGTTGATGACCTCGACAATGTAGAGTCCATCTGGCGTTGGCGTGACACCACCATGATCGTCGATTACGGTAGCGATAATCCGATAGAATTCGCGATCCGAGTTGGATACTCCATCATCGCGATAGACGTGTGCGGAGGAAAAGCGTCTTGCACCTGGCGGGAGGGCTATCGTTGTAGGAACCGTATCATCTCCCCAATCAATGGTAACGGTGTGCGTGTCGCTGGAACCCGAGTCGGTGAAGGCTCCCGTGAACGTTACCGCCTGACCCTCGAACACTTGTTGCTCAAAGGTAAAGCTGTTGAAGGTCGGTTGTGGTGGTTCGTTGTTGACGCTAACGCTCATCACTCCCACGCCAACCCGATTGCTGTTGTCGATAGCTGTAACGATGACCTGGTAGGGTGTTGTGGAAGGGATCTGGTATTCATGCTCCAGAATGAATGTGCGGTCGACTGCAAAAGGTAGCGGTTGCACGCCGGTTCCATCGCCATAGTCGACCATAAGAGACCAACTGGTCGAGTCATCATCGCGGAAGGATCCTTGAACGCGCAGTGGTTCTCCTTGTGACAAGACGACACCTGCTGGCAGAAGTACGACAGGTACCAATGCGCTAGCGGGATCTCCGATGGTAACGGCGTTGCCAAACTCCGAGGTCGAACCCAGAGCGACGGCTGAAATCAGCGAGCCATAGCGCAGAGCCGGTGGCAACGTATTGAGGGGAATATGAAACTCGAATCGCTCGCTCGTTCCCATGCCGACCGTTACATTGCGAACGATAGGCCCATAGGTTCCCGTCGTCCCATCGAGGTCTTGGCTCAACATTCCCTCGGTTCGTTTGCCAATGCTGGTTGCTCCTTGACCGAGGCCCGAGATCGTCGGTGTCGAGACATAAAACTCAACCGATTTGTTTGCGCCGACAAATCCTTTCAAAACGAGGTCGTCCACGTCGATGTTCGCATAGTCGAGCACTGGAAAATTGAGTACGCCGTCGGAATCACCGTCGTCATTGAGTGTTGGTCCGAATGGCCCCGCATCGATGGCCGATCCGAGATTGCCATAGTAGCGATTCTCGCTAAAGGTGTTCAGACTGCTGGTATCATCGATCAGTCTGAGGCCGACGGAGAGGCTGTTCGCGATTGCGTTGCGCAGTATCGTGAAATCATGTGCGCCATCGGCCATCTGCATACCGATGCTATTGGACATTGCCACGAGTTCGTCTGTATCCGTACCGATACGATTGTCATCGACGATGCCGGAGGCGCCTGTTCCGGTGAGCCAAATCCCTATCTCATGTCCGGCGATCACGTTGCCCGCAGTGGAGCTACCAATCTGAGCGTCCGCCCCGGTGGAGAGAATACCGAAATGTCCTAACGTATTCGCGCCCGAACCACGCCGGTTGCCAAGCGACTTGCGGCCCGACAAGTTGGTCCCAATCAAATTACTATTGATCAGCGTGTCGGCGCCATCGTTTCGAATACCGGCAGAGTTGCCACTGATTACATTGTTTTTGACTTCGTTCCGGGGCGCATCTCCATTGATGTTGACGCCATAGCGATCATTACCTATCAGCAACGAACCTGTAGCATCTAATCCGATCCTATTGTAGGCGATTCCATTGTCAGCCGTGCCCGAGCCGCTCACCTCAACGCCATCGCGCGAATTTCCGCTAATGTTGTTGAATCCTATTGAGACTTGCTGTGATCCGCCGTCAAGGCGCACTCCGGAACCGCCATTTCCAAGGTCGAGGTTTCCGAGTGCATTGAGACCGATCGCGTTGCTTTGAATCGAAGTGAGACCCAATACCGACATCGCGGCCCCGTTGATCCAGATGCCTTCACCAGAGTTTCCGCTGATGGTATTCAAACTAACTTGCGTTGCGCCTGCCTGATTCTCAATCAGTACCCCGGTCGTGTTGGGAATCGAGTGCTCACCTGAGTGATCAACGCCGATGTAATTGGATACGACGTGATTGGTGTCCGTACCCAAGCCCGAAATGAAAACTCCGGCAATGCTGTTGCCGCTAATCAAATTGGGCAGACTCGGAGTCAACGACGGGCCTCGCCCGATTTCATTGTTTTTGGCGCTGCTTGCTACTAAGACACCAATGGGATTTGGAACAGCAGATTCGCCCTTCCAATCTGTTCCAATATAATTGTGATAAACGTAGTTGTGCTGTGCGCTTGCGCCCTCAATTCGAATGCCAGCTACTGCGTTACCGCTAATCACATTTCGAGCATCTGCTTGCTCGCCGCCAATGGTGTTCACGACAGTATCAAAGAGGAACACTCCACCGGCTTCATTGCCGATTGAATTTGTTCCGGCAACATCCAAGCCGATGAAATTGCCTGCTACAACATTGTCTATCGTACTTGGTGAACTAATGCGGACGCCAGCACCCAGGTTACCGCTGATGAGATTTCGCGATCCTTGCGAGGTGCCTCCGATGGTATTGTCATGGGCCCCGGTTGCCAAACTTACGCCATCGCCTGCATTGGGCAATGCTGAATCACCGGTCAGGTTGACACCAATGTAGTTGCCCGCGACCGTATTGAACGACGTTGTGGCACCTTCTAGGCTTACGCCATGCCCAGTGTGTCCTGAAATAATATTTCGCTCGCTGTTGTTTGAGCCGCCAATCCAATTTCCTGTGCCCTGGGCAATCACCACGCCATTCGCTCCGCCGATATCGAAAACTCCTCCGGCGTTTGTTCCGATGAGGTTGCCTTGAAGGAAGGAGTTATTGGCTTCCAAATAAACGTTGTATTCATGGCCCGAGACAAGATTTCCCGCACCAACGCCGGGTGTCGCTGTCAAACCGCCGATCCGTGTACCGGTAACATTCGCGTCTACTAGGATTCCAAAGGTCGTCACGCCGCCAATCGCGGTGGTTCCGGACGCATTCGTGCCGATGTAGTTTCCGTAGATTTCAGTGTTATTGGTATTGGCGTCCGTGACCCAGATGTTTCGGGCGTCATTGCCGCTAATCAAGTTGCCTGAGCCGGACACGACACCGCCAATCACGTTGCCGGCCGCGCCCGCGCTGACCATCACGCCGGCTGAGTTTCCAATTGGCAAACTACCCAACCTGTCGGTGCCAATGTAATTTCCAATCACTGAGTTCATTGTGGTGCCAGCATCTTCAAAGAGGACACCGGCTAATATGTTGCCACTGACAAGATTTCGGTCGGCGAAAGAGTAACCGCCGACAATAACCTGTGTGGCCCCGCCGTGAATGAGAAGGCCGCTAGAATTCGCACCGACAGTGATTCCATCGGGCTTGAGGCCTACGAAATTGCCAGCGACTTGGACGCCGTTTGAAACGCCAGGCCCAACGACAATTCCTTCGTCGAGCCACTGCGTGACGGAAAGACCTTTGACTTTCACGTCGTTGGATTGGAGCCTGAGCCCAGAAGCTCCGGAAGTGCTGGCACCGTTCAATTCCACTTTGAGAAGCGCGTTGTTGCCAACGGCAAGTGTATTCTGGCTCGCTCCGATTTGTGCATAACCATCAATCGTGACTGGCTGCGTGATGGTTGGCAGCGCCGAGAGCGGCGAGATCGTAAAAGGCCCGGCGCCTTGAATGTTGAACAGAATGTTGTCGGCGTCCGAAGCCGCGTTGGCGTCGATGATCGCTTGGCGAAAACTTCCCGCCCCGGAGTTGTTGGTGTTGCGAACGATTATGTTCAGGCTATTGAGGTCGTAGAATGTGGATCCCAGATTCGTGCCAAAGAGCGGATAGCCGAGGTACGGAGCTAAATTCTTGGTCGCAAAATCTCCCACCTTGGATACGAAGGTCATGAACCGAAAGGTTTCGCCCTTGCTGGGCAAAAAGCCATTGATCACGGAGACATTCAGCGTTCCATTAAGATTGGCGACTCCAGAAACGAGTAGCCGATCGAAATCGGGTGTGACTGTGCTCGTTCCGCCGACTTCGATATTGAGAATGCCAAGCGGGCCCTGCGTGTAGTTGCCCGTTACGTTTATCACGCCCGGCGAAGCCCCCGGAGCGAACACGCCCGCGCTGTTGTTGATATTGGCAGTGATCGTCCCCGTTCCCGCGATCGAGCCGCCATTGAGCAAGAAAGTCGTTGCGGCGACAGAGCCGCCTTGGAGAATCGTTGAGCCACCAGTTTGTGTATAGACAGGACTTGGAATTGTTCCCGATGCGGGCACTGTGAGCGTTGCGCCGGTATTCACCCGAATCGTGCCGGAATTTGAAAATGAGCCAATGAACGTCGAAAAACTTTTGTTGTTGCCGAGAGTGAGGGTGCCTTGATTCACCTTCAAATTGCGATTTGACGCGTTTCCTTCCAGCTTAAAAAATGTTCCCGTGCTATTGAGCGTAACACTGGCCGCTGGGCCAATTGTCTCGATCGCGCCGTTCCCACTCGGAAAACTGAGGGTCCCGGAAGCGATCCAATTGCCGCCGGTCAGCGTTGTTCCGGTTTGCTGGACGAGCGTCGCGGTCATTGAAAACGTAGCGCCAGCTTGTACATCGACCGTCCCAACATTGTCAAATAGCAGAGACCCGGCAGACATCGAAAAGGAAGTTCCGCCAACGCGGATCGTCCCTTCGTTGATTACCGTCCCCGGAGTCGATCCGGCTACCCCGCCAAAACTTATCGTGTTATTGCTGCCCGACGTTTGCAAAAGCCCACCCGGCTTGATGTTTATCACGCCTTGATTGTTCACCAGGTAAACGGAATTAGCAGGCACATCGAGCGTGCCATAGATCTCGAATCGATTGTTGATGGTCTTGGAAAGAGCACCAGATCCGACGTAAGAACCTGGTGCAACGGTAAGTACTCCCGGACCGTTGACCGTCATCGTCGTTCCACCGATTGGCGCCAAGTTGAACAGTCCTGAAGGGAAATTCAGAGTCACACCGGCGGCATCGATATTGAATATACCGGCTTTGTTGACACTTCCCGCGCCAGAACCGGCAAAGAGTCCTTTCCATGGCTGAGGGCCCGCGATGGTGAGCGAAGATCCGCTGGCTGCGCTTAGGTTTCCATTCTCATAGCTACCCGACGAGCCGGAAATGGTCATCGTTCCCGCCTGAACGTCGATCGAGCCGCCATGCAACGCGAAATTTGTGGAAATGCTAGAGTTATCCGTGCTTACCTTGCGGAGTGTTCCATAGACGTTGATTGAACCTGAACCGGACAGCGCCGGCACGTTGTTAATGGTGTTGATTATCAACTCCCCGCCCGTATAAATATTTAGCTCACTACCCGCATTGTTGATGAACACACCTGCACTGCCAACGCGATTCACTGTTCCGTAGACATCGACGCGATTGTTGAAAGCGGTGGAGAGAGTTCCCCCGACTTGCAAAAATGACCCTGCGGCGACGGTGAGCGTACCTCCACTCGTCCCACTTGCAGCCCAGTTAACAAGCGGAGTCGGGAATGCAAAAGTGGCTCCTGAAACATCGATCAACTTGGTGTTTCCCACCTGGACGATTCCGGCCCCGCTCCCGGTGAATGTCCCCTTCCAAAGTTGGGTTGCATCGAACGTAAGCTGGCCGCCCGCCGCGACGATGAAGTTTCCGCCGTCAAACAGGATTGGGGTCGCGCTATTTTGAGAGAGTCTCAGCGTACCGCCGTTGACGCGAATCGTTCCCCCAAAATTATCCAGGAAGCCGGTATTCGTGTGCGATCCAGAATCAACGACCACTTCGCCATAATTGGATACGTGGCCTGCTCCTTGCCCAATACTCGAAGCGGTCTTAAGTCGTAGTTTTCCCGCCGCATCAATCGTTGCATTCGCCCCAAATGAGACGCCGAACGCATTGTCCAACACCAATTCACCAAGCACGGAGAGTGGCGTAGAAATGGCCGATCCCCCGGGATTGTTCAATCGATAGTCCGAGCCCGCAGCGATCGTCAGCGAGTTCGAATTCAGAAAATTAAAATTTGCAATCGACTCCGTCATTCCTATCGGTGTCGCGATGGTTGCACCGCCACTTGCGACGGTGATTTGATTATGCAAACGAAGCTTTCCGCCGCCCGTCCCGGTGAGTGTGCCAGACAAGACCGTATCTGCCGCACTGGTCGATTCGACGACTGAACCTGTAGAGATCACAAAACGTGTGCTTGGAAATTCAGTATGGTTGGTAAACTTCAGGTGGCCACCAAGAGATTCAACATTGCCACCCTGATCAACGAATAGACTAGTGAAAGATGCAATGCCGCCACCGGAAGAAACAAGGCGGAATACGCCGGCATTTTTAAAGGTTCCGCCACTCGAGGCAACGATCCCGGTGCCGGCAGTCGTTACTTGAAACACGCCGCTAGCGAGGTTTCTGAGAGTGCCCGCGTTAATACTGAGAGTTCCCGTTGCATCACGATTAATGGTGCCGGCATTTTCGAGAGGGATGTTGATCGTACGGATTCCCGTCGATCCAGTGATATCGAGGACGCCTTCGTTGCGAACAATGCCCGTCCCACTGATGGCGCCAATTGCCCAACTGCTTGATCCCTGAATGTGCAGGATACTGTTGTTATTTGCACTGATCGTCCCTTGCGTGAATTGCAGTCCCGCAAAGAGGGTGCTCTCCGCGAAGATCCCCATGCCGGAAGTTAACTGTATTTTTTCGTACGAGACCAACGAGCGAACAGTGGCCGAAGCCACGACAATGGTCGGCGTCCCGGCCAAATCGGGAATCACATAGTCATTGGCCGATGAGATTGCGGAGTCATTGCTCCAGTTCAGAGCATCCCCAAAATTCAGCGTTCCTGCCCCGCCGTCCCAGGTGACCGTCGCCAAGAGTGTTCGGGCCTCGAGCAGCTCAAACCCAAACCGCCGCCGACGAATGTTCCTCAAAAATCGATTCCGATTGGCCTGGCGGGCAAGAAGTTGGTTTCGGTCTTTTCGTTTGGCAAGGCTCATCATGTGGTGCTCCAAAGGCTAGCAACCCCCTCAGTTGGCGGGAGGTTCGCTATTGATTGGTTACACTGGCGGAGCTGATCCGCCGAAAACTTCTAAAAAAACGAGAAAAAATTGACACGGCTCGCCGAACGCCACCAAAATCCGTGATCGCGTAAACCCAATCCCGCAGGATCGAGAACGGTCATTTTTTTGCCGCCGATTTTTTTGCCAAAATCCTTCTTCGGCAAAAAGATTTGAGGCAAAAAAATTCTGTTGCACTTGATTATGCGGACTCGCTTTAGAACACTAATCGCGAGACTTGCCACCGTTCGCTTCCGTTTCAATCCCCAATTGCGCTAGCTCTCGCAAGAATAGGGGGATATCCATATTCATTCGAGCGACAGCCAAATTCCCTGGCCTCTCGCCAATAAACATTCTTTGCTTTTGCTGCACGATCCAGCGTTTCACCTTCGCCACGTATGCGTCGGGCTCCTCAAGTTGCATCCCAGCCAGCAAATCACCCGAGCTTTGAGAACGATCTTCTTCTCCCTGTTTTAGTCTGGCGATACTCATCGCAATAATCAGCCATGTATTCGGGTTGACCTTTTCCCGTTCGAGTTCGATGGATCGTTTTGCATGCAGAATTGCATCTCGAAATCGATTCTCGCGATAGCACCCAAGCGACATCGCAATGGAAAGGTAAGGCTCTGGAGTTTTGGTTGCTAAGAAAGTTCGCTCAAATTCCTTCATCGCCAACGCACACTCATCCGGAATGTGATTTGACAAAGCGCACGTCCAAAGAAACGAGTTGAGCATGCCAATGTTTTTTGATGCCAGTGTTTGCCCTTGAATCAACTTGCATCTTGCTGAATATCCCTCAATGTCGCCCAGCATTAGCTGCGCTCTTGCTAGGTAAAACTGGTCGTAGGTGCTCGGTTTTTCAAGTGCGAGAAAGTCGTTTTTGGCCTCAATCCAATTGCCAGAAAATAATTGCGCAACAGCGCGAGAGCGAAGATGTTGCTGCTGGTCCGACTCAAGACGCATCAGTTCGGAATAATGAAAGATCGCTACCCCGAAAAGCTGATGTCCTTCCGCCCACTTCGCCTGTGACAAATGCCATTCGACCTTGCCCCTTTCACGATCCGATGGCACGTCTTTGGCTAAAATGCTCCAAGTCGATATCGCATTTTCGTATTGACGTAGCACATCCCGTCCATTTAGCGAAAACAAAACATGATTGGTAACTCCCATTTGAGAATCGACACACAGCAGCTCTTGCCCCAAATCCACATCAAACAGACGGAACGATTCGTCGACACTACCGCTGATGAGCCGCTTGCCATCCGGGCTGAACTGCACGCTCGTGACCGCGTCGATGTGCCCATGCATTTCCGAAGTGAAACTGGCTAATCGTTTCTCGACCAATTCTTTCGATTGCCAAATTCGAATACTTGAATTCTCATGACCCGTTGCAATCCGCTGCCCGTCAATACTCATGCACATCGAGACAACCGTGTTGCCTCCTTTGCTCCGGCCTACACATGCACCGCGAACCAAATCCCAAATGGAAATTTCTCCCGAACGTTTTGCGATCGCTACGAGCGGTCGATCTGGAAAAATCGAAATAGCGACGATCTTTTCGCCGACTTCCCAGGAGCGATGAACGGTTCCATTCGCGAGATTCCAAACGCAAACGCGCCCAGTTTGATCGCTCGATACCGCCAAATGTTTGTCGGAACAAAACGCAACTCCCGTGATGGCTTGCGAGTGGTTCTCCAGTCGGTAAATTTGCTTCCCCGTACTGGCGTCCCATGTTCGAACGGTCGTATCGAGGGCACCCGAGATCAATTGCTTGCCATCGTTCCTATAGGCAACGCAGGTCGGCCAATCCGTATGCCCAATAAGCTCCCGAAGAACCTGCATCGTCTCCCAGTTGCGAATCTCGACTCTTGGTTGGCCACTGAGGCTCACATTTTGCGCTCTTCTGTGAGTCATGGCCGCAGCTATCTCTGATCCATCTGGACTGTAAACTATCGCGGCTGGTTTGCCGCTATTGAAATAAGTCGTTCGCTTGTTCGGGTCAGGCCTACTTAAGTCCCAGACGTGTACGATATGGTCTAGGCCACAAGAAACAAGCGTTCGTCCCGTACCATCAAATTTTATGTCGCGAGTATGGCCACCATGAGCGTGAAGTGTCATTTTCAAGCCAAGTCGCTTGGCATCTCGAATTTCAATCCCAGAGCCCCGCGAATACTTGACGAAATGTGTACCATCCGGTGAGAACTTGAAGCTCAAAAGTTGTCGTTCTGAATGCAATTCATGCAGTTCCAAACCAACGCCTCGCACATCAAATGTTCGAACATACCCATCGTATGTCATGACCACCAGCTTCTCTCCATCGATTGACCAAGAGACCGCTCGGAGGTCACCGAGTTCGATTTGTCGATGCAGTCGTTTACCCGAGTCAAGTTCCCAAATGCATAAAGTTCCATTCCGAGCGCAAGCCGTCAAGCGGGATCCATCGGGACTAAAGTCCAGATCGGAGATGAAACCACTTGACCCGCGGAACTCCCTCAACGCTTTGCCATCGAATGCCGAATACTGCTTGATGACTCCGTTGACATCCCCAACGAGGATGGAATTTCCATCCGGAGTGAATCGTGCGATGTGAGAATCACTCTCATTGACGGTAAGTCGCAAGTCTCCGCTATGTAGATCCCATACGAATGCACCACCGACGTGAGAGTCAACGTCCACCAAGTCCTCCCAGACCACTGCGGAAGCAAGGACGGAAGACCCGTCCGGACTAAACTCCAGTTCCGTGACGTGGCAGGGGGGTAGTCCGTCTAGCTCACACACGGATCGATTTTCCTGTGTATCCCAAACTTCAATTTTTTGATCCACATTGGTATTCCAAGACCCAAAACCGGCGGCCACTAATCGACCATCCTTGCTAATTGCTACGGCGGAGACCGAATGGGGTAGGACGGGAGATTGCCAAACCGATCGATGAATGCGTTGATTGAGATACTCCCATTCCCAATTTCGGTAGACTGGATTGCAATTCTCGAGAATCTGCCTGCTTCGTTCGATATTGTGGGAACGATACTCGAAGTCGGCGGCGGCTATGTCGCGACTGTAGACAAAGTGCTCTGCCCTTTCTCGAGCGATTTGCTCTCGAATCCAACTCGATTCGGCTCGCAACCAAAGCACGGTGGTTCCAATGGCAGCCAAGACAACAACGGTCATCATGGCGGACAAACTGGGGTGTCGCTTCACCCATTTGCGTAAGCGTTCCCATGGTCCGACAACTCTGGCTCGAATCGGCAGGTGCGCAAGGAAACGACGCAAATCATCAGCCATATCGGCTGCCGAATCGTAACGGCTACCTGGTTCAAAGGCTGTGGCCTTGGCGACAATCGTGTTCAAATCGCGGGGCATTCGGGGCTCGATTTGCCGAGCTTCCGAAAGTGGGTTGCTGCGAATCGCTTCAATGACTCTTGCTCGGTCCGTATGGTCAAACGCAGGCTGTAGAGTGGCCAATTCATACATCACCAAGCCTAAGCCGTAGATATCCGACCGAGCATCCACGGCACCAGAAAAACGTTCCGGTGCCATGTAACGCAAAGTGCCGGCCAAGTCGGTGGAAAGGGTCCCTTTTTCGTCGAGATCCTTGGCTAACCCGAAATCGCTGACCCATGCCGTTCCGGACGTGTCCAACAAAATATTGGATGGTTTTATGTCGCGATGGAGAATGCTTCGTTCATGCGCGCAGGACAACGCCTGCGCGACTTGCTGGCCAATCTTGGCAATAAAACGAAAGTACTCCGGCGAAATGGACATTGCCCGTTCCATGGGCGCTCTACTTTCCATGAATTCACGAACGGATACGGACAACTCCGACGCATGATCCGAGCCCGAACGGGACGAACCTCCGGTCGGCGAAACCTTATCAACAAGACAGTCTATATCCAACCCAGACGCTCCCTTGCCCTTCAACATCGCTATGACTTGATCGAGTCCGATGCCATGGATGAGCGGCATCGTAAAGTAGAGAGATGCCTCGTCTTCTTTAGAGACTTCATGAATGGGGACAATATTTGGATGTTGTAATTTCCCAGCCGCCTTGGCCTCTCTTCGGAACCGTCGAACGGCATCGGAATCTCCCATTAAGTGTGGAGCGAGTACTTTGATCGCGATATGTCGACCGAGCTCCGTGTCTTCCGCTTCGAAGACAATCCCCATACCTCCGCGACCGATTTCGCGAATCATCTTGTAATTGCCAATTCGAGGAAATGGTCCAGATCTTATTTTTGTTTGGCTTAAGATCTGCCGTTGGACGGATTGCATCGTGCTCGAAGTTTCAAAATCTCCATGCGACGGCTTACCCAATTCAGTGGAGGTATCGCATGGAGCTGTATGCAAAGCAGGCGCGTGACGCTGCACGAACTCGACCGCGTCGAAACAGGCAGTGAGTTCGTCCGCAAAAACGCGGTGTTTGGTCATGAATAGGCTTCGATCCGGATTTTGCCCAGATTCGAGCAATACCTGATATTCGGCAACGATGGACGCAATTTGCATATCGCGATCGCCCGAAAGAGTTTCGATACTAACTTTTGAGGAATCGCTCAAGGGAATCTCCAATCTAGAATTGGAAAGGTTGACAGTCAGCCATCCACTAAAGTCTAGTTACGATTCGAACTGCATTCCGCCACGCAATAACGAAAATTACTTTGCAGGCGGATCCATGAGTGCTTTCAAGGCTTGGAGCCCTCGTACCCATAGCTTTTGAACACTGTCCTGGCTGCGATCCAACCGCATGGAAATGTCAACGAAAGACAATCCATCAATCTGTCGCATCAATATGACACTGCGATAATCGGCAGGCAGTTGCTCGAGCATGTGAGCCAAATCGACCAAATCCTCTCGCCTCCTGAACGACTCGCTTGGTGAGCTGGTAGGGCTCGCCAATCCTTGAGCCAAACGGGCCGAAGATGAATCCAAGTCTTGTTCGATGGAACGCTCAAGCCGAACATCTCGTGCCTCCGTCCCGCAATACCTACGAATCACTTGGGCCAATTGCCCCGCCAATAACTTTCGAAGCCATGCCGTGAAAGCGTCGAGCGATTCCCCGCGGAAATGCATGATTTGCCGATTCGCATCCAAAAACACCTCTTGTACCACATCGTCAGGATCTACCTTGGCCTGCAACCTTAGACCGATTTGAATACGAGCCAACAACTTTAGATAACTTCGATAGTTCTCAAGGATTTGACCGATTGCCTCGCGATCGCCATGATGAGCGAGTTTGAAAATTCGCTCGAGTTCTTCCTGAGATTCAGTCATCGTGTGAAACGCCTTGCAATTTTCGATCCGTAAACCCTTATTTTAGTGTAGCAAGATAATGGATCAACGGGGTGGCGATAAACTGATTGGAATCAGAAGTTGATCGTCCATGGGCTTTCAGTAATTGAAAGCTGTTTTTCGCAACTTGAATGCGACTCAATTATCCCCAATTTGGTACGATCGCAGAGGGCTGGTAGCCGTCGCTATTAAACCATGATTGGTGTCAAGCAGTAGCGTCAGCACAGAGATTCCGCGGTGCGCCCCCTAAGCCGTGTACACCTGCGGGATCGGATAGACTTAAGTACGTTTGCCTTCGTGATTCGTGACCAACTTCAAGTTGATGCTCGTTGTGCAACGGTGGTTTCTAATAAGGGTTACGCAAACACGTCGGCCAACGCACTAGGCAGATCCGGAAATAGGAACTTGAAGTTCTCATCCCGTAATCGCTTGGAGACTACGTAGCGACCATACAAAGCCAGTTCAGGATCCGTCCGCATCAACAAGGGCGCACCGATTCGGACCATCCACTCGGAAGCGGGCAGACCCATTGGTATACGCATGGCTTTTCGCATCTCTTTCATGAATTCTCGCTGACTGACCGGTTGAGGTGATGATGCAATATAGTCGCCGCGCATCGACTCATTCATTAGCGCGCTTTCGAACAGTCGATTCATATCCGTTTCGTGTAGCCAGCTCATTCCTTGTTTCCCCGTGCCTACCGTGCCACCGAGACCAAGTCGCACCAAAGTTCGCAGACGAGAAATTGCACCACCGCCGGAGCCTTGGTCCCGTCCGATGACAAAACTGGTTCGAAAGATAACTCCTCGCTGGGAAGGCAATAAATTGGACCTCAACGCATCCTCCCAAGCCCGCGCGACATCTGGAGCCAGCCCGTATCCAAACGAAGAGTCTTCTGTGCATTCCACTTCCAGAGGGTCACCGTAAATGTGAGCAGTACTCATTTGCACCCAGACGGGCGGAGGGAACTCGATGGTTCGCATCGCTGTGCCCAGCGCCTTGACGGATTCGACTCGCGATCGCAAGATTTCATCCCGGTGATCTGCAGTCTTGATGCAATCGACGCTACGCCCGACTAAATTCACAAGACCGCTGGCTCCGTTTAGGATCTGGCTCCAGTCACCGATGGAACGACCATCCCACTTTACAAATTGCCCAGGCACAGCATTGGGTGGCTTTCGTCGCGAAAGCAATACAATCGCATGGCCTGCTTTGGATAAATACCGTGCTAGGGACGACCCAAGGAACCCACTTCCACCCGCAATTACAATTGGACCGGACGATGCCATAAGTAGCTCTATGCGAATCTTGCTGTTTTCGATTTCCTGGATACAGGGGAACTGTATTTCCTCGAGTAAAACAACCGTGAATCTACCGTCGCCTTTGCAGATGACTGCCGCCATGCGTTCGCTGACTGGCAAATCTTTCCAGACACTGTCATCGCTTCCCGGATGTTGCAGAAACACGGCCACCTATCCGCGTCTCGCCCAGTGCTTACCGAGAAACGCGGAGCCTTCGCGGTTGCCGCCGAGTCCGTGGCTAAACAGCACAACCGGCGCGGCATTCCTGTTCGCCGACAAATACACACGGATTGAAATCTCGCGTGAACGTCTCGCATCGTTGATCGCTCATTCGGCCACTCGCCGAAAGTCAATCGATTTATGGAAAATGTTGGGGTTATGGTTGCGTTTTTACACCAGCGATCACTAGAATCAGACCCTGCAAACTACCGCATACTTGAGATTTCAACATGAACCCCAAAAAAAATCACTTGACATTCCCAAAACGACCAGTTCGCAGAACCGATCGGCTGCGTCCTCGGTTTGAAAGTTTGGAGCAACGGATTTTGCTTACTGTCCTGCCTGGTGAATGGAATCCCTTGGGACCGTTTTCCTCAACGAATGGCCAAGTCGAGAACATTGCCAACAAGCCGGTCGTCGGCGCGATTCAGACGGCTTTGGCACACCCCACAAATCCAAATACACTTTATATCGGTTCCGTCAACGGCGGGGTCTGGAAGACCATCGACGCAACCGCTTCGCAACCCAAATGGACGCCTTTAACGGACAACATGCCTTCGCAATCCATCGGCGCTTTGGCATTCGACGTCGGTGATTCGACGACCAATACCATATACGCCGGTGTTGGGCGTTACAGTAGCTATGCTCAGCTAGGCAACCAACGCATCGGACTAATGCGATCGACCAATGCAGGTCAGAAATGGCAAGTGATCGACGGCGGAGGTGTTTTGCTGGGAAAGAACATCTCCGGAGTTTATGCCAACGGCAGTACGATTGTCGTTTCAGTGAACGTGGCAGATACCTTCAATAATTCGAACATCGGCATCTTTCGCAGCACGGATGTTGGGGCGAGCTTTACTCAGATCTCGACTGGCAATGGGGCTGCTACCGGGCTTCCAGCTGGGGTGAGTTACGATCTTGTTGCCGACCCGCTGAACCCTAGCGTTCTGTATACTTCGATCGTTTTTTCGCCTACGGCTGGTGGGAACGGGGTCTACAAATCATCCGATGCTGGAGCAAACTGGACGAAGGTCAGTACGGTCGCCATGGACGCATTGATCGTTAACAACACCAGCAATTTGGAAATGTCCGCCGGACGCAACAACGAAGTCTACGCGGCAATTATCAATCGCGGCGTTGTTGTCGGTATATTTCGTTCTCCCGATAATGGATTGACGTGGGCAAGCATGGACCTGCCTCAAACCAACGAAAACGGTGGGAATGTTGGCCTCAACCCTGGTGGTGGCAAGGGGCCAGCATCGGGACCTCCTGAGTTCATTGCGGGTGGCCAAGGGGATATTCACTTTTCTATTGTTGCAGATCCTAATAACGCAAACATCGTTTATGTTGGCGGCGATCGGCAACCGCGCGGATTCAACGATGCGGGTTCCTTCCCGAATGCAATTGGTGCGAGTGACTTCAGCGGCCGACTTTTCCGAGGAGATGCAAGCAGGGCATCGGGAAGCCAGTTTGTTCACCTGACGCACCGAAACAACTTGGGGGCCGCCGGCGGTGGCACTGCCAACAACAGCGCACCGCATGCCGACTCGCGGGACATGACCTTTGACGCCAACGGCAACTTGATCGAAGTTGACGACGGTGGCGTTTATCGTCGTACTTCCCCGAAGAACAACACGGGCGATTGGTTCTCGGTCAATGGTGACTTGCAGGTGACGGAGGCTCACGACGTTGGGTGGGATTCCTTGAGCAACGTCGCGATGACCGGCAATCAAGACGGAGGCTCTACATACCAACCCAGAGAAAACGCTTCGCAATGGGTTTCTATATCGACCGGCGACGGCGGGGATATCGCTATCGACAACCTTCAATTAGCAGGCAGCAATCAATCCGTACGCTATTCGAGTTTTCAGAATCTAGGTGCTTTGCGAAGTACGGTTTGGGATGCGACTGGCGCATTGGTTTCAACGAGTTTTCCTTCACTTACTGCTGCCTCGGGTAGCAGTGCTATTGTCGGGGCATTCCGAACGCCCGTGGAAACCAACACGGTTGCAGGAGGAAGATTGCTTATTCAAGGTGCCAACGGCCTGTATGAATCCTTGAATGCTGGAACCACCGTGACTTCCATTGGAGCCGGACTTGGGGTCAGCAACAGCGGCATTTTTTCTAACGCGATTTGGTACGGTGGAACGAAAAACAACGTCGCCAATCCAGATCTCGTTTGGGCGGCAATCGGTAGCGATATATATCTGAGGACCACCGGTGCTGGCAACGTTACCAAGACTGTCGGTGACCCAACATCGCAATTGATTCGCGATCTGGCGGTGAACTCACGCGATGCAGACAATGCATTCGTAGTCGACGGCAGTAAGGTTTATCAAACGAGCAACTCCGGAAATACGTGGGTCGATATTACCGGCAATTTGTTGACGTTTGCAAGTGATTTGCTCTCCGTCGCATATGTGGTGGGTCCGCTGACCAGTTCCGTCATTGTTGGAACCAATCTTGGCGTGTTCGCATCCGCGACAAATGCGATCGGCACTTGGAATAAGCTCGGTAGCCTCTTCCCCAACGTACTTGCCTTCGATATGGACTACGACACGACGGACGACATTCTCGTTGTAGGTACTATGGGCCGCGGTGCGTGGAGTTTAGCCAATACGAGCGTGGTCCTGGAAACAATCACCAAGAAGATCGATATTGCGTTAGGTAATAGCGTTACCTACGTCGAGAACAGTTTTCCCGTTTTTGTCGCGACGGCTGCCAAGGTCTCGGATCAAAACATCCCAACCTACGCCGGTGGGGTGCTTTCACTAACCGTCTCAACCAATTATCAAGTCGGCGATCTCGTTGACCTTGCAAGTCAAGGCATCGGAGCGGGAGAGATTTCTATAGTCGGGAATCAGGTTTCCTTCGGTGGAACGCTGATTGGGACCTATTCGGGACCCGGTCAGACGATCGATGTGACGTTGAACGCGGCCGCGAATCAGCCTGCCATTGAAAAACTCTTGTCTCAAGCTACTTTCGTCCATACGACCGACGATCCTTCGCCTCTTCCCCGCGTGGTGAGTGCATTTCTTGACAACGGCCTGAATGGCGCAAGCAAACGAGCGACCGTTCTTGTCGATGTCGTTCCCGTCAATGACGCCCCCAGTTCGAGCAGTTTCTCTCTACCGTCCATCGATGAAGACACCAAGAATCCGGCCGGTGGCTCTATCGCCCTTCTCGTTGGGCCATCGTTTCAAGACCCTGATCGCGGCAGCGGTTTGTCGGGAATAGCAATTACTTCCAATGCGGCGTTGAGCACAAGCGGACAGTGGCAGTATTCTCTCGATGCCATCACGTGGCTGCCCTTTGGTGCTGTCACCCCGGTTGCCAGCTTAGTTCTTTCGTCCTCAACTCGGATTCGCTTTTTATCCGCGAAGGACTACTTTGGACGACCTCCTTCGCTAACGTATCGGGCTCTCGACGATACCTACACCGGAGGATTCACGACGACCACGGCTGTGTTCCTCGATGTTTCGAACCCCAGCCCAACCGGGCCCGTTTCCGTAGCTGATAAAAATATCAGCATTCAAATCTTACCCGTAAATGATGCGCCCATAACGACGGTTTCAAATCAAGTTACCAGCGTCAATCAAGACCAGCCGTTGATCTTACAGATCCCAGTTGGCTGGTTTACGGACGTAGACAACGCAGCGCTATCGCTTAGCATAACATCAGCCAATGGTGACAGTATTCCAACTTGGCTATCCCTGAACCTGCAGACTAGGCAATTGACCGGTACGCCTACCAACCAAGAAGTAGGAGACTACGATTTCGTTATTAAGGCTACTGACGCTGGAGGATTATTCACGACATTGCAGTTGCACCTGTCCGTGATCAATGTAAATGATCGGCCAACGAACATCGAACTGGTTGGAACGTCCGTTCGTGAAAATGAATTAGGGGTATTCATCGGGACGCTGTTTGGAACCGATATCGACAGAAGCGATCAATTTACTTGGCAAGTGTTCGATCAGCGATTTGCTACTCAAGGTAATGCACTCTATTTGTCTCCAGGAATCAAACTTGACTATGAAGTGACTTCTCGCATCGATCTTGATATCCAGGTGACGGATAACGGAACTCCGCCATTATCGCTCACGTTGAGAAAGACGATTGATGTGCTCGACCTGAATGAATTTTCACCGTCCTTAAGGGCGACACGCTTCAACGTCAGCGAATCGACACCGTCGTCGACGGCACTCGGTTTTTTAGTAGCGCCCGACGGCGACGCGAACAACAAAGTGCATTTCCGGTTTAAGGGAACGCCGCCTACTCAATTTTCGCTGGACGGTACTACAGGACGAATCGCACTCAAAGCGGATGCTTCGCTAGATCACGAGTCGGTAGCGTCCTTTCAGTTTTTTGTTGAAGCGTTTGACGATGGGCTTCCAGAACTCGGAACGACCGCTTCCGTCAATGTCACGGTGACGGATACCAACGAGTTTGATCCGCAAATCAGCAATAGCGCCATTTCGATTTCGGAAGGCCAAATCACGCAAGTTCCGTTTGCCAAACTGACCGCCTCGGATGGTGACACAAGCCAATCGGTTCGTTTCTTTCTACCAAGCAACGAGACCCGTTTTTCCGTAAACTCCAACTCAGGCGAGCTGTCGTTACTTCGCGCCGGAATCTTTGACTTCGAGACGAGCGCGAGGGACTCTATCGTCGTCATAGCTAGGGACAGTGGAACGCCGTCTCGCAGTATTGAGCGCACGATGACTCTACTGATTCAAGATGCGAACGACGCGCCTACTGCCGTCACTGTCCCCATTTCGAATGTCCTTTCCAACGTATCTGGTTTAGATCTTGGCAAGATATCGATTGCAGATCAGGACCCGGGTCAGCTTTACACAATCATTTCCAGTGATAATCGATTTATTATTGTCGATGGGAAGCTTTTCGTTGCCCCTGGGTTGAGCCTGAAAGAGACCGATTCATTGGGATTGACTGTCCCAATCGTTGCGACTGAGATTGGGGCTGACGGTAAATCCTATATCATGAATATTGGCCTGAACCGAATTCCAAACCCGAAACCTTGGCAAAATCGACTGAACGCACTCGATGTGAACCGCGTCGACGGTGTCGATCCGCTTGACGCATTAGCCATCATCAACGCACTGAACGCAGGTGAAGGCTTCTTGCCATTCCCGAGACCAGCCAGCACTCTCGGTTTGCCGGACTACGATGTGGATGGTGACGGTACTATCAACCCGCTGGATGTTCTGGCCATCGTCAACTTCATCAATCTCAAAGCGAGTGGCGAAGGCGAGGCTCTTGATCCAGTGCCCCCAAAGGAAGCCGTGAACGATGCTAACTGGCTATCCGCCTATATGCAGATTGAAGAGGAAAATCTTTCCATGCGTCGACGCCGCAGTTAGCTGAGAGTGGAACGCCGCTCAATATTGGAATCATTGGAAGTCCATTTTGATTCCCTCGCAGAGGACCTCCACCGCATCAGCTACAGCAAGCACGTCTGACGTTGTTTGGAAACATGTCGGACGTTGTTTGAAAACATGTCGGACGTTTGTTTGGAAGGAGATCGCATGTGCGGTTCCGTCTACACTGACCGTCGGTCGCGGAGCGTACCGACCTACGTAGATCCGTCGCTCCGCCGACAGATGGCCTGTTTCTTAACGCCGATTGCATGAACGGATCCAAATGGCGTTTCGAACCAGCGGCAGCAAACACGTCTGACGTTGTTTGAAAACACGTCTGACGTTGTTGGAAGAAGGCTTCAGGTACCAGCGACGTAGCGGATAGAAATGGATTATTAGAGCAACTTGCTCCGGGGAATAAGTCGCCATCCGCGGCCATCGGACTCCCCAGAAAGGTTCTTGGCGAAGAACTCATAAATAAACAGGACAAACTCATGGACGGGCAATCCGTGTCACGATTCGTCTTAGAAAGTTGAGTATGATGTTGGATCCTGATGCTACCCCGCTCAGCACCCCCTCCCTCCCTACCGACGCAGGTCTCCAAGATGAAAGCTCGCTCACCCTTTGAAACCGTAATGTACCGATGGTGCATTGCCTTTGCCGCTGTTTGCACGTTGGCAATGACCTCCAGCAATTATTCCGTTGCTCAAGAAAAGATTTTGCGGATTGGGATGATCGGGTTGGATACTTCCCATGCGCCCGCTTTTGCAAAACTATGGAACAATTCCCAGGCGACGGGGCTGCTTGCCAGTCAACAAGTCGTCGTGGCGTTTCCGGGCGGAAGCCCCGACATCGAAAGCAGCTATACGCGTGTACCGCAATACACCAAAGACCTCGAGGCACTCGGCGTAAAAATGGTCGGGTCGATCGATGAGTTGATCGCTCAAGTGGACGCGGTCGTCATCACGAGTCTCGATGGTCGCCGACATCTCGAACAGGCAATACCCGTGTTTCGCGCTGGCAAACCGCTTTATATCGACAAGCCGCTAGCAGGCTCACTCGTCGATGCCATCGCCATTCAAAAGCTCGCCGACCAATACAAAGTCAAATGGTTCAGTAGCTCTTCGTTGCGATTCAGTCCGGGAATTTGGAAATACCGAGCCGATCCAAAACTGAAGGACCAAGTTCGTGGAGCAATCGCTTGGAGTCCATGTTCATTGGAAGCGACCCATCCAGACTTGTATTGGTATGGAGTTCACGGTTGCGAGACTCTCTACACGGCCATGGGGACGGGCTGCAAACAAGTAACTCGGGTCACTACGGCAGGCACCGATTCTGCAGTCGGAGTCTGGGATTCGGGACGGATCGGTGAGTTCCGCGGTTTGCGAGATGGGGCCAAGGAGTATGGCTTAGTCGTATTTGGCGAATCGAAGGTCGAGGTCGGGGGCAAGTATGAAGGGTACGCACCGCTAGTAGACGAAATAGCCAAGTTTTTCGCTGGGGGCGAAGTTCCGATTGCTACCGAGGAAACGATCGAGTTGTTTGCCTTTATGGAAGCAGCGGACGAATCCAAACGACAAGGTGGCTCGCCAATTAAAATTGCAGATGTCATGGCCAAGGCGACGAAAGAGGCCGAAAAACTAGTGGCCAGTAAGTTGGTCGCAAAGCAGTCGGCAAAGAAGATTGTCTTGATGGCAGGCAAGCCATCTCACCCCGCGCGCATGCACGAGTTCAACGCAGGCGTGCAACTGCTCGCCAAATGCTTGAAGGATGTGCCGGGAGTAAAAGCGGAATTTCTATTGAATGGCTGGCCCAAGGACGAAAGCGTTTTCGAGAACGCGTCCGCAGTCATTTTCTACATGGACGGAGGCAAAGGACATGAAGCGGTTCAGCAGGAAGGCGAGCGGTTGAAGAAGATCGACCAGTGGGTTCAAAAAGGGGTCGGTATTGGGTGCATGCACTTTGGCGTCGAAATCGTTCCCGATCAGGCCGGTGCTCAGTTCAAGCGTTGGATCGGTGGCTTTTATGAAAACATGTTTTCTTGCAATCCGATCTGGGAGCCACAATTCAATCAGTTTCCGGATCACCCGATCACTCGCGGTGTGAAGCCTTTTCAGTCGAAGGACGAATGGTATTTCAATATGCGATTTGTGAAGGACGTTTCCGGGAATGCGCCGGCAGATTTCGATGGGGCTAAGTTTGTGCCCATTCTCGTGGCGTCCCCGTCAGATGATGTTCGCGATGGCCCTTATGTTTATCCCAAAGGACCGTACCCACATATCGAAACGAACAAGGGACGTGCAGAAGCCATGATGTGGTCCATCGAACGAGCCGATGGTGGGCGAGGATTCGGATTCACAGGCGGCCATTTTCATGACAACTGGGGAAACGACAATTATCGCAAGGTCGTTTTGAATGCCTTGCTTTGGTCAGCGCATGCCGAAGTCCCCGCGAATGGGGTCGAATCGAAAGTGTCTGCCGAGGATCTTGAATCGAATCTCGATCCGAAAAAGAAGTAGTTCCGTGGTTTAACCCTGCTCGGACCTACGGCTGACTCATAAATCTTCAAATTCGAACGACTTTCCTATTAATTCTTGCCATTGCAATTGTTGTTGCGGTGTAAATATCAAAAGGATTCGCTCGACCGTCTTGGCGGTCTGCGACGCAAACAATGTCTGATCGAAATTTCGACCACGACGAGAACCGGGGCCGCCATCAGGTGGTCCACGACCATCACCCGCCCGCCCTCGCTCGCCGCGAGGTGGGCCACGGTCGTCACGCGGTGGGCCACGGTCGTCGCGTGGTGGGCCTTTCGGTCCTCGTCCACTGTTCGCCATGCGATCCGGTCGCTCCTGTTCGATAATCAAACCAATTTCCCGCCGTTGAGCTTGTGATAGGGTGAGCGATTGGGCGATTTCAATGGACTTGAAGGTAAACGGGAGTCGCAATTGGCGATGAATCTCTCGCAATCGTTTCCACTGACTCTCATTCAGTTTTTTTGACATGCTTTCGAATTGAGCCAACAAATCGGCTGCCATTGAACTTTGCGCATTATCCTCGAGAAATTCGCCAGGGGAGAGTTCTGCTTTGTCAAGAAACTGATTGATTGCCGCCGAATCCTCCGACGACAAAACCAGTTCCTTTCGAATCGAAGCATAGGACAGTAATTTTAGAGGCTCCAATCGATCTAGTCGGGTTAAGGCGACTACCATTTTTTCGACTCGCTGCTTGCTGGCTGAAAGCTCATCCTGTAACGTTGGATCGTCGCCTCTCAATTCAATAAAGTCTTGATAAAATTCTAAGGAAGCTTCCAAGAACTCCCTTCTTAGGGACTTGAGATCGGGACGATTTGCCAACTCCGTTTCGCCCAATTCGCTGAACGTGTCGACAGCTCGACGAGCCTGCTGAAAGCTGATTTCGGCCACGGCCCGCTGCTGTTTTTCTTTAGACAGGGCACTTGCCGTTTTCAATTGTTCTCGAATCACTATGACCGTGGTAACCAAAAGTCCAAGGCAGGCCAATACGGCAAAGACAGTCGCCACGGCCACCAAACTTGAGTGTCGTCGTCGCCATTTCGCGATTCGCTGATACCAAGTTGGCGGCTTTGCCAGAATTGGCTTGTCGTCCAACCAACGTTGTAAATCCTCAGCCATCATCGAGGCTGTCTCATACCGATCAACTGGGTTTTTGGAAATCGCTTTCCGCGTGATAATTTCGAGCTCCAAGGGGATATTTGGATCGATGCTGCGCGGGTTTGGGGGATCCTCCTGTGCAATCTGGTTGACGATTTCCTGGTAACCTGTTCCGGAAATGGCTGGCTGCAACGTTAGCATTTCGTACAACGTGACACCCAGCGAGTAGATATCCGTTCGATGGTCCATCGGCGTCCTTCCGCCAGAAGATTGCTCGGGACTCATGTAGCGCAACGTTCCGAGCATATCACCCGAACGAGTCAGATTCGAATCGGTTTGGATTTGAGCGAGCCCAAAGTCTGTGATCCAAATATTTCCCACTGGATCAAGCATTAGATTGGCTGGTTTGATATCTCGATGAACCACACCATAGAGATGCGCGTGAGCCAATCCAGCAGCCGCTTGAACCATCATCTTGGCAACATTCCTGTAATGTCGATCGCGACCGGGTCGACTATTCATAGATTTGGTCACGTCCAACTCGAACGAGTCACGTGTGGAAGCATTCAATCCATCGTCCGTCACTCCTCGTTCCTTCGTCCCAGTGGAAGTCTTCGTTTGGCGCAAAGACTCGACCACTTGCGCCAACGAACGACCGTCGATAAATTGCATAGCAAAGTAGTGAACACCTCGATCGGCCCCTACTGCATAAACGGGAACAATGTGGCTGTGATGAAGCTGTGCTGCCGATTGTGCTTCGTTTCGAAATCGTTGTAGCCGAACAGGATCCAGTCCACTCGCAAACGAAAGTACCTTTAACGCAACGCGTCGCCCGAGCGATAACTGTTGTGCCTCGTAAACAATCCCCATGCCACCGCGGCCTATTTCGCGAACGATGCGGAAATCGCCAAGTGCTGTCGGCATTCCGGAATCGAATACCGACCCACTGGGGATCGAGACCGGATCGCTTGGGCGGCCCTTGCCAAATCCCTGTTCGATTAAGACCAGTCCAGCAAGGCATGGCCGCAACTCTTCGGCCAAGTCTGGATACTCTAAACAGAACTGGTCTAATGACGGCGCTTGTCCACCCTCGATCATCGCCATGTACCTTTTTACAGCCGCAACGATGGGCGAATTACCGGCAGCGGAAAGCGTCCTGTCTAGATCTTTCTGGCTGTCTTGAGGTTTCATGAGTGCGGTTTATCCATCTGCTGCTTGAGTTTAGCCAAGCCGCGTACCCAGAGTTTTTCCACGCTATCGACAGTTCGATTCATCGCGCTGGCAACCTCCACAAAGGATAATCCTTGAATGTTTCGTAGCAAAATGGCCATGCGATAATCCTCAGGCAGATTCTCCAGTGCCGCCGAGAGTTCGAGGATGGTCTCATTTTCCATTAGGACTTGGCTGGGTGAATCCACTTTTGCAATCAAACCGCGTTGCATGCATCCTGAAGCATGATCCAACGATTCCGTCAGCGACTGCTCGAGGCTCAGGTCTCGCTGTTGCGTCCCCAGAAAACGCCGGAAATGCTTCGCAAGTAAATTGGCAAGTATCCCTCGCAACCAACCAGCAAATTCTGCATTCGAAGAACCTCGAAAAGTCCCGATTTGTTTGTGTGCTTCCAGAAACGTTTCCTGAACCAAGTCCGACGGATCCGCTTTGCCCTGGAGCCGCTGATGGATTTGAGCCGAAGCCAACATCTTCAAATACAAGCGATGGCGGATCAGGATCTGGCCAAGCGCATCGCGATTTCCATGGATGGCTTGTGTCAGGAGTAGGTGCAATGCATGCGAAGAACTATCAGTCATGATTCTTCAAGATTGAACCTGCCCCTGCTCGATGACTCCCTTTTCCACCTGGGTTCTCAAAACCAGCATCTTCAAGGTCTGCAATCAATTCTCGCACTTTTCGTGGCATCTATTTTTCCTAGCCTTCTAGTATACCACGTTCGATCCCGCCCGTCTTTAGCTCGAGAACTTGCTACTCTTTAGCAGAAGATGAATCAACATCATTCATGAGGGAATGAACATGAGCAATCCGACCCAAAGTGACCTCAACAACCCCACTACATTGGCTCAATACTGTAGTGAAGTTGAGGCGGCAGCTATCATCGCTGCACTCGCCGAAAATGGCATCCAAGCAACCTCGACCGGTTCCTTTACTACCGCCTTTCAAGCCCAAGCGCCCGGTGATGTCACGGTCGTGGTGAGGCCAAGCGATCTGGCTCACGCATCGGCGGTGTTAAGCGAATTTGAAACTACAAAAAGGGACATCGATTGGAATTCCGTAGATGTTGGTGAGCCCGAAGCGTAGCCGATTTCAGCCTAAGGGCGACAGAATCAAAGGTGGATAGAATAGCAATACGATGTCTCGCGTCTGCGGATCGAGCGTGGTGAGATTCGGCCCCTTGTAGCGATTGCAATCCGGACACGCCAAAGCGAGATTGTCCAGGGAATCATCTTGGACATGCTGCTTGGCCTGAATATGCTCGATGTGAAACCTCACGAAGGGAGCCGCATCCTGTTGTAGGTGTCGGACCGCTCGATTTCAGTGAGTGTCCCAGCGTTGGCCTTGTCAGCAAGTTCGTCGACACGCCGCTGCATCTCATCGTCAGCCCTGATAGCGACGATTTTTTGCGCCGCCTCTTGCGTGAGGCATTCGGCGAAAGGTTCGATGATTCTGTCTAGGATGGTAGTGCTCATGGCTTCCATTATACCACACCAAAGTCGGGCACACGAATTCAAGCCAAAACGTCTAACAGGCTTAACTTTTCCTCCCGACAAAACCAAGTTTAATTCTGCTTTCGACCGGAAATTTAGTTTTTGCACAGAGCGGGGTGAAATAACAAAATAGATGGCCCATGAAAGGGAAGACTCGGTGTTGGAAGACTTGGGGACACCACTTATCTTCGGGTGGTGGTTGGTTGCCGTCGCACAAAAGTGTGGTGTCCCCATGTTCGCCCCATCCCCATGTTTGCTCCATTATCCATCTGCGCTCTCAAATACAACGGCCCAGTGTTTCTCAACGAAATCGCGAGAACTACTTGAGTCCGTATGACCTAAAGTTTGCGCAATCGAATTTATGTATTCGCCCCATACATCGCAAAGTAGCGACATTGTTCGAGCAATTTTTTTGCCACTGGCAAGTGATCTCCTTACTACCCCTGGGCCGCCAAATTTCTTTTCAAGAAATGCTTCAAAGTGTAGTGCTAGATTCTCCGCTAAGCGCGGTTGGCTGTGGCAAATTATGGCTTCAAGTGAGATCAGGTACTACTCAAACGCCCCCGACGGCCCCATCAGCGTTGGACGACTTTTCCAAGTAAGATACCTCTCCAACAGTTTCTTCACGCTCTGTACATCGTTGAGCAAATTGACTCGCCATTTTCTTTTTTTCTGTCCTGTCAATTTCATAATTGCTCAAAATCGGCTTCAAACAACCATGCAACATTGATTCGACCAAGTCCAAATCAACGAACTTGTCATCAACTAGCCATGCACGCATACTCGCGTCCGCCACGGTAATGCTATCCTTACCAATGCCCAAATTGCGCAAATATTCAATGTAATGAAAAAACTCGTCTCGGCCCTCGAGTCTCGCAATATCTCGTTCCAGGTAGCAAATCACGTTTTCTACGACGAGTGGTGAAACGCCTGAATTGCCCCTCAATAACTCAATTATTCTGCTTTCAATTTCAACTAACATTTGTTTTACCTTCGCGACAGAATCAAAGGTGGACAGAATCAACGGTGTCAGGAGTCATTGTTTTTGGGATTGGCTCATGCCAATCGGGATGGCATCAACGTCCGCGAGTGGACTAGGACGTTTCATTTAGGATTTCCACAAAGGTTTGCGGAAATCGATGGAATGGCGAGGCGGTGAGGCTGACTACTTCTCAAGCCATTTCTGAAGGGTTGCAACATCGCGGCCAATGGCTGCGATGCGTTGATCCAGTAGTTTCGGGTCGACGTGATCGATCTGCTCGGTATGTAACGAAAGTACGCCCGGTAAGCCGTCTCGCCGCATTGTTTGAAACAATTCACTTGCTGCTTTTCCTTGTCCCAGATCCACGTCGATTACCTTGCCCCGTTCCACCACCGCATCCTTGACAAAGACTGCACCCAGATGCGGTTTGGCCACCGCGTAAAGGAGAGGCCAACTGTTGGTCGCCTCAATGGTTGTATGCCGAATGTCCAAGGCAATCGCCATCTGCGTCACTGGAATTCCCTTTAGGACTTCCACAAGATCGAAGACAGGTGCACCCACGTAATTGTTGCCGGCATGATTTTGGTAAAGCGCGGTCATCCCGAGACTTCCACAGTACGCGGCCAACTCACGAGCGTCACGGGCGAACCCTTCGAGTTGCGGAAGAATTGGGCTATCTAGTTTGTAACGGTAGTAACCCATTCGGAAATGCCGAACACCCAATTTCGATGCGGTTTGCAATACCGCTTCTGTCTCGATGCTCTTTGCCGTATTGATGTTGGTGGCCAAGATTAAGATCTCGCGAGATCGTTTTGCAAGTGCGTTGTAGAGCCGAGGCAATTGCTCATCGACCTTCGCTGGGTCCACCTGACCACCTGTTCGAACCGTCGCCTCCAAACCGTCCACCGGATGCTTTCCTAGCAAGTCCGCAACTTGCTCGTAGCTCATCTCTTGAATCGGTTTCGCAAAGATACAAATCTTGGGACGCGCGTTTGCAATAGGCTTGGCAGCCTCGTTTGGAAGCGTTGCCCGGGCTTTGGCTGCTATTACAGCCGCCGCTGCGGCTGCGCTTGCTGCCAGTAAGGCTTGACGGCGATTGGGTTGTGACTTGGATTGCATGGTTTGAGCTTTCAAAGTTTTCCATTTGAGCGAGCCGTGAATCAGGTTGACGTTGGGTTACGTGGGGGCTCGTCCTCCCGCAACCCTGTTTTGGTGTTCTAAGGCGAGCGGCGTAGAAAAAGTTACCAATGTGACAAGCATCGATGAGTGCACGGTAGTGGGATTCGCCAGAATTCCTAGCACTTCAGGAATTCTG
>JAYTVM010000557.1:0-3064 GCA_043743995.1 Pirellula sp.
CGTGATTTTCGCAGTTCAAAAACCTTTGGTTTCTGAGGCAACATCACGCGGAGCGTGATGAGTACTTTCTTCAGATTCGAAAAAATCACAGCCTCAGAGCGTGTCACCCAGTTTATAGGTAGATTTCAAACTGCCCCTCGCCTTAGTCACTGTTTGGCCGTAGGTCGTTTCGACCCGAGTCGAAAGCGATGGTTGCGAGTGAAAACCCGTCGCGGCTGACGGGTCAGCCTGACCCGCACAATCCTGGCAATCGCCATAGAAAATGCCGGATGGGTCGAGCAGCAAAGATATTCTGGGATTCGTCGTTGGATTTGGAGTCAAATCGACTTAGCAGTCGTCAACACAGATATACTACTAAGGATGAGATTGCTTTAGAACTCGTCCGATTTTCGAATCATTATTGCTTAGGCCAATTCGCAAAATGTCGCAGGTAACCATTCCAACCGCGAAATCCGGTTCCCTTCCCTCGGGAGCCAAAGGTACCGATAAAGTCGGTCGCGAAAGTCTCCATCACTATTTGATCGACGCAGCTCGCACGATGCGCAGAGTTGAGCTCGGAGTTGGAATTACCGGCTGGCTGAGCGTACTCGTCATTTTTCTGTTAGCTGCCATCCTCATTGACCATTGGCTTTGGCCGCTCAACACAGTCGCCCGATTTGTGGTTCTTATTTCAATTGTGGGCTGGACGTTTTGGTGGGTTCCAACGCGAATTCTGCCGTTGTTGTTTCAATCAATTCATCCGGAGCATGCAGCCCGCCGAATTGAACGACAGCATCCAGAAATGAAAGAAAGCCTTATCAGCTGGCTACAACTTTCAACCCACTCGGAACACACCGCACCCCGAGGAGTATTAGCCACCGTAGGCCGTTTCGCAGTTCGCAACTTGGGCGGTCAAGACTCTACCTCAATCATCGACTCAGCCAACCTCATTCGATTAGCGGCCCTACTATTCGGTTTTTTGTTAACCGGAACCGTTTACCTTTTCGCCTCTCCCAAGAGTGGAACAACTTCGCTCGCTCGTATTCTAATGCCATGGTCGAATATAGCACCAGCGGCTCGAGTTCGGATAGTGAGCGTTGCACCAGGTACGACAGCGATTACTCAGGGGACAAATCTACCGATTTCCGTAACGGTCCGAGGAATGCTCAAAGGAGACCAAGTCTTCGTACGATACGATCTTTCCGATGGCCAACAAATCGGTCAGCGGCTGAAAATGAACGAAGATATTGAGGGGATAAACTATCGTTTGGATTTTGGTAAGAGTTTTGGTGGCATCCACCAACCCTTGAGCTATTGGATAGACGCTGGGGATGCGAGCGCGGGTCCATTTGCGCTAAGTGTCCAGGTTGTGCCAATCGTTGCGATTGATCGCATTGAGTTCGAATATCCAAAATACACAAAACAACGGCCACGAACGATACTGCAAGAGGGCGCGATCGAAGCGCCGGAGGGCACTCGCGTTAAACTCTTTGCGCACGCAAACCAACCCATGGCCAAATCGAGACTGGAATTTGACCCAGTCGTTGGTAACGGGGTCCTGCTCAGCTCGAGCCAATTATTGGATCTTGAAACTCAGGGAACGCAGCTAAGCGGCGGCTGGCTGCTGAGGCTGGACAAAAATGGAACGAATCCAACCTTATCGACATACCGAGTGAAAGCGACGAATACTCTCAATGAGTCGAACGGCGACCCAGTTATCTACAAGATCAAGGTACTCGGAGACCTCCCGCCGGAGGTACGAATTCAGCCTGATTCGCAATCAAACAAGGATAATCCACTCGATGTTCCTCTCGATGGTTCCCAAGAAATAGAGATGAGGGGCGTCGATCCGGATTTTGGACTCGTTTCCCTCACGGCGTTTGCAAAACTGTCGAATCGAACTGCCGATAAAGAAAAAGTCATCGAAACGATATGCTTCGAATCTTCGGCTGGGACAACCCTTCAAGTGGTCAAGGTCTTTACTTTTAAACCATCCGAATACGATCTAAAGATCGGCGATATCCTTGAGTTTCGTGCTGTTGCAAAAGATAACCGATGCAAAGTTGGCGAGGATACGCCCGAGCCAAATCAAGCTAGTTCCTCCCCCCTTGTGATCCGGATTGTGGCTGCCGAATCGAAATCGCAAGAAGATAAAGACCCGAACTCAGCAGAAAAAAAAGAAGAACAAAAAGCGGACAAGAACAAAAATAGTAGCAAGCCTAACAAAAGCACGGCACCAACGATCGACGACAAGAAATCTGGCGACCAATCGGATGATTCTGCCAAGCAAAACGAAAAGCAGAATAGTCCTGACCCGTCTGATAACAAACAAAAGAACAAGCAGAATAACCAGAATGGGGAAAACCAAAAGAAAGATAAATCGAAAGACCAGGGGTCGGGGAAAAGCGAATCTGGTTCGGGTAGTGAATCTTCCGAGTCAAATGGTTCAAAGGAAGAAAGCGCCTCTGAAAACCCAAGCGGTAACAGCAAGGGGAGTACGTCAAAATCAAAGTCTAGCTCTGGTTCCGATCCAACAAACGCAACTGAATCGGGGTCCGAAGACGGCAACGAATCAACAGATGATCAAAATGGAACTTCAAGCCAAACGAAAAACAGCAGTTCATCTAGGAAACAGCAATCCTCAAGCAATCAAGACAAGGATTGGAACAAACCAGTGGACGACGCCGAAGCGTTCGAACGAATCGACGAACTAAGAAAAGAGCGTGAAGAGAAGCAGTCCGGCGAGAAGCAATCTGGTGAGAAGCAATCCGGCGAGCAGCAAACCGGCGACAAACAATCCGGCGACAAACAATCTGGTGAGAAACAATCTGGTGAGAAACAATCCGGTGAGAAGCAATCCGGTGAGCAGCCATCCGGTGAGAAGCAATCTGGTGAGAAGCAAACCGGCGAGAAGCAAACCGGCGAGAAGCAAACCGGCGAGAAGCAATCCGGCGAGAAGCAATCCGGCGAGAAGCAATCTGGCGAGAAGCAGTCCGGCGAGAAGCAAACCGGCGAGCAGCAAACTGGTGAGAAGCAAGCTGGCGAGAAGCAATCTGGCGAGAAGCAATCTGGCGAGAAGCAATCT